>CALKMO010000261.1 GCA_937991785.1 uncultured bacterium
CGCCCCCGCCGCGCGATCGGTGCCTGCCGCTTATGATGTTCGCGTTCGGGATGTCGTGCACGTCGGAGAACGCGCCCCAGACCCTGCCCGGGATATCCGGATCGAAGGCCAGCTCGTAGCACGTGTTGCGCCACGGGGCCCACTTGTTCTTCTCCCACCATATCCACGACCTCCCGCCGTCCAGCGACCGCGCGAAACCTATGTCGGTGTAGGCGATGTAGCGCCGGCTTTTCTGATGGGGGTCCGCGTAGTAGCTCCACGCGGTGGTTACGACCAGACCGTTGCAGAGCCATGCCGAGCCCGGTCCGGGCGGGCGGCCCGGCGCCGGCAGGCAATGTCCGCACAGCCACCTCGCGCCCCCGTCCAGCGTTACGAACACGCGCATGTCGTCGGTCGTAATGAGCCTGTCGGGATCGGACGGGCATATCGCCGCGCCGATCGGACAACCCTGGTATGCCTGCCCGGTAGAGGCCGTATGGTAGTTGTGCTCGCAGTTGAACTCCTTGAATCGCGGATCCTGGTACCAGGTCGGCCGCCAATTCCTCCCCCCGTCGTCGCTGCGGAAGCAGGTCGGATGGCCCGGCGGCCAGAAATTGGTGCTCGTGTTGAACGCGTACACGCGCATGGGGTCCGCGTCGGCGGCGAGCACATGCCGGTACTGGGCGATCGGTCCGTCCGCCCACTCGCCGGTTGCCTTAGTGTCCGCGTTGATGCCGCTTCCCATGGCCGATTCCCACGTCTCGCCCCCGTCGGCGGAGCGGTATATGCCGCCGGCGAACTTTCCGTCCAGGACGCGGCTTTCTATCGAGCAGTACAGCATCGCCCTGCCGGTTTTCGGATCGGAGGCCCCGCGGAAGGAGAATATTTTCTTCCAGGGAAGTCCCTTCGTCTTTTCGGTCCATGAGGCGCCGCCGTCGTCGGAGCGCCATATTCCGTCGGCGGAGGCGGCGAAGAGGCGCCGCCTGCCCGGAGGAGACGTGCGGTCCACGCAGCAGGATATCGCGGCGCCGGAGACGCCGGCGCAGCGCGTCCACGTGGCACCGCCGTCGCGCGAGACGGACGCCCCGGAGCGCGTGCCGGCGATGAGCAGGCGCGGATCGTCCGGGTCGAAGACGATCTCCCCGCTCAGCGGCGCCCCGGCATCGCCCAGCGGGCGCCAGGTCTCGCCGCCGTCGGATGTCGCGACAAGCCTGCTGGATCCCCACCCGGCCGGCGCCACGATTACGCGCGGATCGGACGGATGCATGGCCGGCGCGCACCGAGTGTTGCTCGTGCGCTGCCGCCAGTGGATCATCTTCCACGACCGGCCGCCGTCCTTAGATATGTAGCTGCCTGACATATCGCAGTTGATCATCATCAGGTTCGGGTCGGCGCGGCTTATGACGGGGACGAACATCGCCCCGCCCCCGGAAAGCCCGACAGGTTCCCATCCGCGGATTTTTTCCGCCGCTGGCGCATCCCCACCGCGGTGCTCGCCCGGAAGCCCCAACGCCGGCGCGGCCGCCGCGGCCGCAGCCGCGGCGAGAGCCGCGAGCGGGCGGAAGGTGGCGGGCGCCTTAGGGATAAGACGGAACGCGAGGAGAAGGGCGGTTTCCGCACCGACAAGGGACGCGCGAAGCGGAGCGGACGCCGCTAACGGGCGAGCCGCCCCCGAACGTTCCGCGGAACGGCGATCAGCGGAAGGGAGCATGTCGGCGCTGCGGGCGGAGCGCGTACCGGCTTCGGACGATTCCGGCGACCGGCGGGGAGTGAACGGCCGGCGCGCGGCGTGACCGAGGGCTGGATCGGCATCGCGCATGCGATATCCTCCGGGAACTGCGGCTGCCTGGCGTCAGAAGAGCACGCAAGAAATTAACCCACCGCAGCGGGACCGTCAAACTTCTCTGCGGTGCGCCATGCGGCTCCCAAGCCCCATCCGTCGCGCGGGGGGGGAATCGAGCTTGGGGATTGGGTATCGGGGAGTTAGGTTCCCGTTGCTCTCGCGCAGGAAGATCGCCGGGGCACGGCATGTCGTACCCCCGCCGTCTGTAGGCATAATATTGCCCGAGCCGGAGGGTCGCCGCCAGTAAGCGGATGATACGCGTCTAAGGGACGAAACAAGGGGAATGGATGCTCCCCCTTTTATTGCACATCGCGAGGCAAGAGTTAGAGCCGCCGCAAGCGCCGCTCACGGTTTGGTCGTAGGCTTCGGCTGGTCGCCCTTCGGCGCATCGCTTTTTTGGGGGACGGACGCCGAAACGGACTTCAGTTTCATCGCGCCTTCTAGAGAAGGCCCCGGGGACGGGAGAAGCGGCGGGGCCTTCCTTATGCCGGAATCGGGAACGTCCAGGTCAACGGGATGGAATTCCACAACCTTTCGCTCGGCCACGAACACGAACCGTTCGCCGGCGGTGTATTCCGAGGCGTTTTCCGAAGGGAACGGAGCGGGCACGGCGCGCGCGCTGGTTCTGGGCGCTTCCACCGCGAGGTCGCCCTCGGGCAGCTTGAACTCCCCGCTCGCGTCCGGATATCCCCGCAGCCAGACGAGCAGCAGCCAGATCGCGGCCAGGGCGAGGAATATGCGGCCCAGATTCCGATCAAGAAGCCATGCCAGTTCGGTCATTCGGCTCTCTCCCCGATCGCTCCAACCTATCCGACCGCTCGGCGCCTTCCCGCCGCCGTCTCTCTCCCGGAGGGATGGCGGCCGATGACGGCCGAAACGGCTGCGCGCCCCGACTTGTCTGCCGCGACCCGTCAATACCTGTCGAGCGGTATCTGTATGGGCTGGCCCTCCGCCTTCGGCGGAACGTACGGCCCTGGGACGACGAACAGGCCGGCCAGCGCCAGCGTCGCCTCGAACGTCCCGGACGTCGGGTCGTTGACATTTATGCGCGTTCCGCGCACGGCCACATATCTTCCCGACCTGCCAGGCTGCTGCAGTTCGTGGAGCAACGCCGCGAAGTTCTTTTCCGGCGATTGGACCACCGCATACATCGTAACGGCCTCGATGTGCACGTTGACGTCTGGCATCCCGTAGGAGAATGCCTTCCCGTGCTGGATTGAGACCAGCCTGCCCACCCCCGCCGCCTTCATCGCCTCCAGAAAGCGGTCGGCCAGAGCCAGACGGCGGAACCTGACCTTCGGATCCTCCTTCCTGTCCAGGAACCTCTGAGTAAACCCGACGGTTCCTGCGTCCTTGCCGACGAACTGGATGGCGGCCCCCGATTTCCCCACCACCTCCTTAAGCATCCTGTCGAAATACACGTTGGGTTCCCATTCTCTCGGCACGTTGAATTCGGGCGGCATATTGAACGCGACCTTCATCAGCCTGTCGCGCATCTCCTTCCTTGCCCTGTCTTCCTCGTCCAGCCGTTTGTGTGCCTCCTTAAGGCCGACCATGCCGTCTGCCGCTCGGTAATAAGCTTCGATTTCCGCGAGCTTTTTTCGGCAGGTTTCGAATTCCTCTTCCGTCTCGGCCTTTATCGGCGAGACAAGCAGCGCGTATGCAGCGACGTATAGGAGGATCGCCAAAGCAGCTCCGAGCAGATAAGATGTGTTGCCGCCCTTCATGCCGCCGCCCTTTCGGAATCCGTCCTGACGCCCTCCCGCCACCCCTCGCGCGCCGCTCCCGGTTGATGCGAGTTACCGCGGCGCGGGCCTTTTTTACCGGAGGATATATTCTCCCCCGTCCGCCGAATATAATACTATCTCCTGTCCGGGAAAACAGGCGCCGAGCCTTCCGGCCAAACCGCGCCTTCCACACCGGGCGAATCCGCCGCCTCCGGCCACGGGAGCGAAACCCTGAACCTGAACGGGTCCCCGCCCGAAGCGGGTTTGTCGAGCCCCGCGGCGGGATCCACGCGGACCTGCTGGAAGTATTCGGGTTTTTCCTGGAGCTTGGCGACTAGCTTCTGGATAGCTTCCTCTGCGTTGGGCAGGATCTGCCTGTCTATCGCCCCGTAAACTTCGATGACGCCCGGAGGCGATTCGCCCTTCTGCGGCGGGCCTAGCGACTGAACGGTCATGCCCGGAGGCAGCTCCGTCCTCAGGAACCGCAGGAGGTTCAGCATCGCCAGGCCGTACCTGCCCTGCGCGGCCAGGAAATAGATCTCCTTCTGCTCCTCCGCCCCCTTGGCCGCCCTGTCGGCGACTTCCTTCCTCTGCGCCTTGACTTTCGCCAGCCGCGCGTCCAGGTTCTTCCGAATCTCCCGCGCTTCATCGAGCCGGGCGCCGGCTCTCGAATAGGATATGGCGAAGGCCATCGGCAGGAGCGCCGCCGCGGCCGCGGCGTAAACGGTCTTGTTCCAGAACGTTCTGCGCTTGGCGATCTCGTGCGGCAACAGGTCCATGCGCCAAGCCGAAGGGTCCGCGTCCAGTATCGCCAGCCCGATGGCAACGGCCATGTCCGTGGACGGACCTTCCACGACCTGCGCCAAGTACCCTGGGCCGCGCGGGTCCAGCAGTCCCGAGACGTCCATCGGAGCGACCGGTTTGCCGCCCAGCTTCCGGCTGAGGTACTCGCCGAGCCCTTTCAGGCGCGCCCCGCCGCCGGTAAGGACGATCCGGTCGAAGTTGAGGTTCTGTATCCTGGTTTGCGCGCGGCAGAACGTAACGGCCGATCTGATCATGTTCGCCGTCTGCTCGGCCGCCTCGCGCAGGCTCTTTGCGATCTGCATCTCGGCTTGGGTGGCGTAGGTCTCGTCCTCACCGCCGATCGCCGCCCTTTGGAGCTTGAAGGTCTCCGCCCGCTCCAACCCCAGCCCGGTGGCCTTGTCTATCGCCTGCGTGAACCTGCGCCCTCCGCCGGGCGCGCTCCTGACGAACAGCGCCTCGCCGTCCCGCGCCAGCGCCATCTCGGTCGTGTCGGCGCCTATATCAACGGCAAGCACAGATTCACCGGGCTTGGTCTGAGACGACTGGCTCATCGCGTGAAACAGCCCGATCGCCGACGAGGTCAGGCCCGATACCGCCACCCCGGCCGCCTTCAAAGTCGCGATCGTACCGTGCAGGTATTCGTTTCTGGCCACGACCGCCATGACGACCAGGTCCCCGCGCGGTCCGGAAAGGATGTTCAAGACCTTGTAGTCGTAGGTGATCTCGGACGCACCGCCCGGCAGCTTCTCGCCGGCCTGCATGTCTATTATCCGCCGCAAACGGACGGGATCGCAGGGAGGGGTCGCGATGTACTTGAGCATTACGTCGCGGCCGGTCAGACCGACCATGCCGGACCTCCTGATGCCGGCGCGCTTCATCTCATCGGCCAGGTTTCCCGGCAGGCGGAGCGCGCTTCCGTCGGACGAATCCTTCGGCCTCGGCAGCTTAATCGCCCCGGTTATGCGTAACGAGCCGCCGGCCTTCCGGATCTGGACGACCTTGACGAATTCGTTCCCTATGTCTATACCGACTCCAGTGGCCACAAATGCGGTCCCTCTCCATGCCTCCCGCCGGCCCGGTCTCCTGCGCAAATGCCGTCCGGACCCAACCGCCCCGCATCGGAATAGAAACCCGATCCACAGGCAGTTTAAGAGCTTAGCGACCAGGAAGTCAAGGCGGCATTCGCGCGACGGAGCCGGTTGCGATATAAGCTTGGGGGCGCCAGTTCGGAGTAGACGCGGAAGAAAAAAGCGAGACTATTAAGGCTCGTTTAATGTTTGGCGCTCTATAACAACTTTTGGGGTAAAAACCGAGGGAAACGCCGAGTTCGAGACGCGCTCTCTATGAAGCGTTGAGGTAAGGTCGCGCCGAGTCCGCAGAAATCTCCCTTTCGTCCGCTGGCAGCGCAACCGGCTCTGTAAGCGCGGCCGGCCGTTTGCTTTTCAAGTCGCAGGACAGTATAATCTGCGGCGGTCGGAAAACAAGGGGCGGCAACGGGTGCGCCAAACCGGAGACGACGATGGGATGGGCGTCGGCGATATGGGAGAGGAGAAAACATGGAGGTGGGATTTCTTACAGCGTGCATGGGAAAGCGTTCCGTCGAAGAAGTGGTCGCGTTCGCCGGCATGGAAGGATTCGCGAAGCTGGAGCTGAGCATAGGCCACGTTGATTTGGACGGCTTGGCCGCCGGCGGCGCGGCCGTCGAGAAGCTCAAAGAGTTGCTGGCGGCCCACAAGGTGGGGCTATCCTCGTTGGCGGCCTACGCGAACGTGCTGGATCCGGATCCCAGTGCGCGGGAGAAGAACAGGGCGGACCTGAAGAAGGCGATCGCTGCCGCTAAGAACATGGGCGTTTCCATCGTCTGTACCATCGGCGGGCTTCCCCCTCCCGGCATGTCGAAGGCCGACGCGATACGAAACCTGAGCGCGCCGTACTTCAGGGAGACGGCGAAGTACGCGGCCGACGCCGGGGTCAGGATCGCCTTCGAGAACTGGTTCGCCACGGTCCTGGAGAACTTGGAACTGTGGAAGCTGATGTTCGATCTCGTGCCGGAACCGAACGTCGGCCTTAACTTCGACCCTTCGCACCTCGACTGGATGGGCATAGATTACCTCGCGGCAGTTACCGAGTTCAGGGACCGGATATTCCATACGCACGCGAAGGACACCGAGGTCAAGGAGGAAGTGCTTAGGCGGGTGGGCTGCAACCATCGCGGCTGGTGGCGGTACGTCATTCCCGGTTACGGCCGGATAAGGTGGGGCGAGTACATAGCCAGGCTGAGGAGCATAAAGTACGATGGCGTGTTGTCTGTTGAGCACGAGGACGGCACATTCACTCCCGAGGCCGGGCTGCGCGCCGCGATGGCCTTCCTCAGACCCTTTACGGCCGGCTGAAAACCGGGGACCTCTTCGGGAAACCGGTCGGCCGGTCCCGCCGTCTGCGTCGCCGTGTTCCTCGGTGCGGAGACAGATGCGGCGGCGCGCATCCGCTTCGCTAGCGGCGCTCGCCGCCTTCGCCTTGTCCGCTTTAGCTGCCTTCCATCCCCTCGCGGCGCTGGGGACGGAGCCGGCCGGTTCGGGAACGGATCCCGGCGTCTATCCGGCCGTCCCGGAGTATCCTGGGGAGATCCGAAAGCTCAGGCGCGCGCAGCTGAACATGGAGGGCATGCTTGCCCCGGACACCGCCTACGCCGTCCAGAAATGCCGCGCCTGCGGCTCTTCATTCCTGAAAGGCATATATCCGGTCGCATCCCGCCGCCCGTGGAACTCCCTGCGCCAGGTTCCGGATGCGCTCGCAGAAAGCATACTAAGGGCGCCGCCGGACTCCCGGCCCGGGGCCGTCAAAAGATCATGCCCGTCGTGCAAGGCCTTGCCGGAGGGAAAGCCCGACAGGATCGCATTCTACCGTTTCCTGCACAGGATCAGCAAAGACTTGGAGATTGATTTCGAGGGGAAGGGCGAGGCGTTAGCGTGGAAATCGTTCTCGCTCGTACCGCCGAAAGGGGATGCACAGCGTTTCGATCCGCCCGCAGACGAAGATGCCTTCCGAGCCGCTTCCGGCTGCTATTTCTCGCCGAGGGAAGTATGGAGGAACCTTGCCGAAAAGGGCATGAACGGCGATGAGATCCTTACCCGGGAGATCGAGCCGGGCCACGTCTTCTTCCTCAGGCCGCCCAAGGTCAGGGATGACGACCGCCTCAAGGCCCTGGCGCGCCATTTCCTGGAACTCGCCAGGACCGACGGCTTCGACTCCGTGACGATGCTCACCGCGCTAGATCCTCCCGGCGGCCGCATCCAAGTCCCTGGCACTTACGCCTACTGGATAGGGCCTAAGGCGGCGCCGCTTCTCGCCTCCGGCGAGATGGACGCTTTCGTGGCCGTCCGGAGCCGCGACTTTTGCGCGGAAGCCGCCAAGGTCGCCGAGTCGCTCGGCATAAAGGCGACGTTCCGCTACGAGGAGGATGCCAAGTCAGGCAGGAAGCTGCTCTACTATCGCCTCCAATCCGGCGACTACGGCGCCGAATACTCCGCCGCAGCGATCCTGGCGCAATCCGCGTGCGCCGGGGTCGAACTGGCCCACGGCTTCTCAATCTTCGCCGCCCGCCCGCTCCTCGAGGTTGACTCCGCGCGTAAGCTCTCTGATTTCCTCCGCCGGCGCCTGAGCCAGTGCAGATTCTCCGTCGAGGACGGCAGATTCCTAGTAATAAAGGATATAGCTGACAGGTCGGTGAGGCTGAACATGCTTGCCGCCGGCAGGGCGGCGCGGAAGATGCCGGAGGCCGACCTGGAGAGGTTCCTGAACTTCCTCGTTCCGTTCGACGAAAAGAGCGGCCGGCTGGGACCGGAGCGGCCGCGTTACATGCTCTGCGAATGCGGTCTGCCGGTGACGTTCCACTGGCGCGTACGTCCGGCCGGCTTTCTGAAAAGCCGCGGCGCGGAAGGCGCGTTGAAGGCGTCGGGACACCCTCCTGTCGCCGGGGTGGAAGTGTGCTGTACGGCCGAGTGCCCCGAGCATATCGCGTATGTGGACCTGAAGGCGCCGCGTTTCGAGGGGCTGGACGAGGCGAGGGCAAAGGAACTGGCCGGAAGGGCGTCGGCCTGGTTGCCGTGGACGATCGAGGCGTCGGAGGTTTCGCCGCTCGGCGAGAAATACGTCCACATGGCTTGCGGCGCGGAACTGGCATCCGTCCTGGCCGATCCGGCGCTGGCGTCGGGACTGGCTTTGAACCTCGGCATGAGGCCCGCCGGACCCCTCCTCTACGGCTACGTCGGCGGGACAAACGAGATCCTCTTCTGCGAGAAGCCGCTTTCGGTCTTCGAGCAGGAAAGGGCGGACGAGATGCTGAAGGCCCTTAGCATATCGAGTTTCGCGGAAAGAGGCCATCTCGTGTCGAAGACGTTCGCGATCCCATGGGCTACTCCAAAGGGGAAGTTCGTCCGCGAAGAGTGATTCGCCGCCCCCGGCATGAATATGCTGTGGTCCGCCCGGCCGCGCTTTGAGGCTCTCTGCGGAGATCCTTCACCCCCGGCCGCTCCCTGCCGCAGGAATGCGGTCGCGCCTTCGCCTCGAAGGAGGGTTACCGCTTGAACTGGCTGCGCGGTCTGCCCCGGCCGGGCTTGCGGCCGTGGTTGGCCTTCTTCGACCTGTATTTCAGAGTTCTCCACTTGACTACGCTGGCCACGATCCTGCCTCCTTTTGCTTGTCGGCAGCGGAATGCCGCTCCGCCGCCCGGCAGCTTTCGCCATTCGCCCGCCGCCGTCGAACTTTCGCCGCCGGGTTTTCCCGCCGGCGGCTCCGGCGCGGCGCGCACGATCTCACTTCTCGATCTCGCGCTGAAGCTCCTCCCTGACCCTTCTCTCCGCCTCGCGAATCGCGTCCGCCACCGCTGAGTAGAAGTCTCGATCCGAATCGGCGGCGATGGCCGCCGAGGCGAACCCCATGGCGAAATCCTTCATTTCGGCCAAGTCGAGCACCCCGTCCTGGTTCTTGTCGTAGACCGGAATCCGGACATTCTCGATCCTTCCGGATTCCAGAGCCTTTTCGACCGCCTCCTTGACGTTCCGCGGGACGGCGAGCATCGCCTCAATTTCCCTGTCCGACAAGACGCCGTCGCCGTTGCGGTCGAGCGGCTGGAGTGCCCGCGAAGTCAGCTTGTAAAGCGCCAGGGCCCTCTTGTATTCCTCGCCCGTCAGCTTCTCGTCCCTGTCCCTGTCCAGTTCGGCCAGCAAGGAGGTGGCGGACGCGCACACGGCGGACTGGTGGCGCAGGGCGCGGATGCCGGCCCTGTACAGGACAAGTTCCGGGACGTTGATATTTATCGAAACCCTGTAGGTTTCCTCGGCGGCCGAGGGGGCCTTTATCTCGATGGGCGATGCCCCGCCCGTCATCATCTCCCTGCGCCGAGCGGCCTCGCGCATCGCCTCGGCCTCTTTCTTCCTGCGCTCCTCCATCTCCCGCTTTAACTCGGCTATCTCGAGTCTGGCGCGCCGGACCTGTCCCTCCAGCAAGCCGCCGACGAACCGTTCCAGCTTGCCGTGGCTTATGCCCGAAGGCCCTTCGACGTCAATCTTGGCTCGGCTCGGCGCGCCTTCCGCCTCGCCGGCGCCGGTCCCGCCCGCCGCCCCTAAGCATATCCAAAGGAGTCCGGCCGCGGCCCTAATCCCCCGCGCGCCCGCCATAAGCATGCCTCCCCTGCAAAACGCCTGCTTTGAGCGCGTTCCGAGCGATCCGCCTTTTCGCTTCCCGGCATCCATAAATTAAGATCGCGCCGACCGCCCAGCATGGAGTCTCCCGCATGGCACAGCCGATGTCAAGCTAAATGCCGCGCACTCGAGCCGGTTGCGCTGTCTGCGGACGATAGGGAGATTTCCGCGGACTCGGGGAGGCTTTACCCCAAAGCTTCATAGTGAGCGCCTCACGCAGGAACGCCGTTTTTCTCGATTTTTACCCCACTTTTTTTCTTGCGCGGATA
>CALKMO010000262.1 GCA_937991785.1 uncultured bacterium
GGGTGCGGACGCACCACGACCGTGAAATCGGGGAATGCGGCCTCCAGCCGGGGGATCATCTCCTGGAAGTCGCGGAAGAGGGCGAGCTTGTGGTCGCGCAACCCCTCGGCGTAGGTGCGGCTCATGCCCCGTGCGGCACGCCCGAAACGCGGCTTCTGTCCCGGTCGCTTGACGGGCTTGAAGAGGTTCATGTCCGGCCCGAAGGCGTTCACGTGGTTGAAATTGGTGTTCACGAGAAGATAGGGGCCGAAATCCCGGCGGATCCGTGCGAGGTCTTCGGCGTAGTAGCCGTGCAGTTCCCGGCGCAACAGGTCGCTCCGCGGGTTGCCGGTGACATGGGTGGGGATCCCCGGGGGCAGGTGGGGGTAGCCTCGCCAGAGTTCCGCGTTCTCTTCACCCCAGGCGAAGAGATGACTCACGTAGCGGATGGCCCGCGGGTGAAGACGCCGCGAAAAGTAGGTCTCCGGGGGCAGATGGACGAGCGCCTCCTCGTCCCAGGTGATGATCTCGTGGCCGTACTTCACCGCGACCTGAAAGAAGAGCAGGCTGCGCACAGTCATGCTCTTGGAGAGGTAAATGGCGCGCGGGAAGCGGTCGATGCGCATTTCCATGTCGCGCCGGGCGCCGATGACCGAGGAAAAGCCCCGACGGGCGGCGATGCAGGCGAGCAGCAGCTTCGGGTCGAGCTCGCGGACCTGGTTTTCGACGGGGATCAACAGGAGGGGTTTGAGAGGGTCCATTTCCAATTGATCGAAGTTCAATTTGCCTTTCTACTTATCCTTTGTTCATTTGTCAAACGTCACTTCGTCTGTCGCCTCCCGCTCCCGCTTCCCCCTTGCCCCCTCGGCCCCCCGGGGCCCCTGCCGCGCGCTGCCGAGAGCCCTCGCGACTCCTTGCGTTGACACGAAACATGGGATAGGAAGAACGCTCTTTCCCGGAAACCTCGCTGGGGAGTTCGGCCGCGGCATGATCCACAATCCGCCCCGGGTTTGCCTGGGGATGCCCGTTTACAATCAGGTCCAGGCGTTGCGCGAGGCGCTGGACGCGATTCTCCGCCAGAGCTATACCGACTTCCGGTTGGTCGCTCTGGATGATTCGACGGACCCCGAACCGGGGCGCATCCTCCAAGAAGCGGCGAAGCGCGACGCGCGGATCCAGTACAGGGCCAATTCCGAGCGACAGGGGTTGATCGGCAACTGGCGCGCCTGCGTCCAGGCCGCCGGGAACGCCGAATTTTTCGCGTGGGTGAGCGATCATGATCTTCACGAACCCCGCTGGCTGGAGTCCCTGGTGAGGACCCTCGAGGAACACCCGACGGCCGTCCTCGCCTACCCTTTGACCGGCCACCTGGAGGCCGACGGCGGGCCGCGGAAGAAAAAGAAGGTTCACCGCTTCGCGACCTTCGGGCTTTCCCCCGCTCAGCGGGTGCGGGCGGTCTGTCGGGAGGCGAAGGGGTTCGGCAAAATGGTCTATGGGCTCTTTCGCCTGGAGGCCTTGAAACGCGCGGGGGTGTTGCGCCGCCTGTTGACGCCGGATGTCGTCCTGCTGCTCGAGCTCTCTCTTTTCGGCGATTTCGTCCAGGTGCCGGAGGTGCTCTGGTACCGGCGGAAAACCGCGGAGTTCAGCGTCGACCGTCAGCGCAAAGCGCTCTTCGGCGCCGCGGTCCCCTGGTATGCCCATCTCCCTTGGCCGCTCGTGAACAGCGCCGCGCTGCTCTGGAACCGCAGCCTGCGCCGCGACGCCGGCCCATGGAACCGGAGGCTCCTGGGGCTGAGTCTCGCCGCCCTTTACTTCACCCGCTGGATCGGCAAGTACGGCGAGGGAAGCTGGATCGGCTCTTACCACGAATGGCGCCACGGGAAAAAACCGTGGATGAAACGAATCAAGAAACGGCTCCGGTCGCGTCATGCCGAAACCTGAGCCCTGCGGCGCCGGAGCGCAGTATCCCGAGCCGCAATGTCGGAGAGAATCCCCATGGACCGACGGGATGTCGTGCAGACCGTGATCGACCGGCGGCGGGGCCGGACCTATCTCGAAATCGGGGTCAAGAAGGGCAAACTCTTCCTGCAAGTGATCGCCCGCAAGAAGATCGCGGTCGACCCGGTGCTCAAAATATCCCGCAAACGCAAGATGAAGTCCTGGCTGCGCAGCCCCTTCAACCTCTTCAACGAGTACTACGAAATGACCAGCGATGAATTCTTCGCCCGTGCCCGGCAACGCCTCGAGCGTCTCGGCGGAGTGGACGTGGTTTTCATCGACGGCCTCCACACCCACGAGCAGAGCTGGAAGGATGTCCTGAACAGTCTGCGGTATCTTTCGCCGGGCGGGGTGATCCTGATGCACGACTGCAGCCCGGGTTCCGCCGCCCAGGCGACGCCGGCCGCCTCACGTGAGGAGGCAACCGAGCGGCAGGCCGTACCTCGGGCGGGGTGCTGGAGCGGGGACGTCTGGAAGACGATCGTCAAGCTGCGGGTCGAACGCGATGATCTGCGGGTCGGCGTCCTGGACTGCGACCATGGCATCGGCGTCATTCTGCGGGGAGAACCGGAGCGGCGCCTTTCGCTCCCCGGCGCCGGGGTCGAAGCCCTGGGCTATGACGATCTGGCCGCCAACCGCCGGGAGCTGCTCAATCTCCTGGAGCCCGAGCGCCTGGGTTCCTGGCTTTCAGCTTCCCCCCCGCGCTGAGGATCTCTCCTCCGGGGAACGCCGCCATACGGTGATGGTCCGCTTCCCGTCGGTGAATTCTCGCATCGCCTCATAGCCCTTCAGAGCGCCGGGCCCCACCAGTCTTCCCTTTTCCGCATACACGGCCACGATCTCGATCCCTTGCTTCGCCGCCACTTCCTCCAGGCAGGCATAGTCGATCGTGAAAACCTTTCGGCAGGGAACCTCGGTGTGCAGCGGCAGCCGCTGGTTGCTTGCGTAGAAGGGAATGCGATCGTCGGTCGCCATCCAGCGGGTCCCGAGAATGTCTTGCCGGCCGGCCAGCCAGGAGGCGGCCTCGACCAGGGCATCGGGTGACCCCTTCACGAACAGGTGATTCGATTTGCTCAGGGGCAGCAGCACAAAAAGCCCCGCGGCCGCGAGCGAAAGCACCCGGCCCCCGCGGCGGCCGGAAAGCCGGGACAGCGTCCGGGCGATCCCCCAGCCGGCCCAGGGCATGACGGCCGCCAGGGGGACATGCAAGAAGCGGGTGTCGAAGAAATCCCGATAGAGCACGAAGAGAAAAATAAAGGAGGCGTAGCCGAGGACCGTATAGATAACGAAGAGATGGCGCAGCCCGCAGCGGAAGCGGAAAAGCCCGATGACTGCGGCCAGACACGTGGAAAAGGAAAAGGCCTTCACGCAGCCGGCAATCATCCCGCCGAAGAAAATCCAGGGGATCAGGCCGCGGGCGATGCTCGCGAAGTTCTCGCCGGCGATCTCGTAGGTGCTTTCCAGCTCGAGGGTTTGGAGCCGCTGTTCGATGCGCTCGAGGTTATGAAATCCCTTTCCCCCCGCCAAATCGCGCAAGTAGCCGGCGTAGTAAGAGTTCGATTGGTTGGTGAAGGAAAGCCACGAGGGGGGGGCCGCGCGGGCGACGACGGCCACGAGGCAAAGGGATGCCAACCACACCCCCGTCGGCTTGAGCCGCCGCTTCCAATCGCGCGGGCGAAGCAAGGCCGAGACGAGGCAGAAGCCGACGAAGAGGGGGAAGGCCATGGCCCCTTCGGGGCGGATGAGGGCCGCGAAAAGAGCCGACAGGGCCGCCAGCAGGCTTTGACGGTGAAGGCCTGATTCCAGCGCCCGCGACCCCCAAAAGATGAACCACAGAAAAAAGAGGCCGAACAGAGGTTCGCGGATCACCTGAAAGGAGAAACGCAGCGTGTCCGGCGCGACAATGAACAAGAGGGCGCTCCAGCGGGCCGGCCGCTCACCGAAGAGATCGCGCGACAGGAGATAAACGGGGACGACCGCGGCGATCACCGCCAGGCAGGAGACCAGGCGGCCGGCGGAGACCCAGTCGGGCAGGAGCGGCTGGAGGAGGGAAATGAGCCAGGGGTAGATCAGGATGGGGTGAACAGCGGCCGCCTCGGTCCAGTCCCCGGCGGCGATTTTCTGGGCGGCAGCGAGATAGGTCAGGGCGTCGTGGTTGACGGCGGTGTTTCCGCGCTGCAGCCACACCATCCCGTTCAAAGCGGCGGAAAGCGGCAAAAGCCAGATCAGGGCCCCTGGAAATCGAAACCCGACCCGCCGCCGATCGATTCCCATTGCGGTTTCCCTCCGGAAGTTCAAAGGCTCCCGGTCAATTTGACCCAGCGGTCGAGGAGGCGGCCGAGAAACGGCCGTGCAGGGGGCTGCCCCCGGGAGGGAATGCGGGGGGTGCCGCTGCGCACATGGACGGGGGCCTCGCGCGGCCGCTTTTCGATGACCAGCATGCTGTCGTAGAAATGAAGGGAATGCGTCGTTCTCGTGAAGTCGGTGACGGAGAGCTTGCGCGGCTGCCGGGAGTGCCAGCCGTGGAGGGCGTCGATGAGCGCCTTGCTGTACTCGATGAAGGTTCCGCGGCGGCGGACGCCCCCACCGAACTTGGGCCGGTAGGAGGTATGCAGGTCCTCGCAGACGTAGAGGCCGTCAGGGGCGACATGGGGGAAGAAGACCTCGAAAGTGGCGATCTGCTGATCCATGGTGTGGCCGCCGTCGTCGATGACGATGTCGAGCGGCGGGAGTTCCTTCCTCAGATCGCGCAGAAAACGGCGGTCGCCCTGATCGCCGATGCGGATGTGGATCCGATCCTCTTCGAGCGCCTTGCAGGCCGGGTTGATGTCCACCCCATAGATGACGGCCCGCTCCCCCAGATACGCTTTCCACATCTGAAGGGAGCCCCCGTGCGAGACGCCGAACTCGCGCAGCCGGAGGTCGCGGTTGCGGAATCGGGCGAAATGACGGTCATAGATTTCGAAGTAGTGCCACCACTTGTGAATCAAGCCGCCTCGGTTTTCCTCAAAATAGCGGATCAAATCGTTCATGCCGGGGCTCCTGCGCGGTGACCGGGGAAGGGGGGGCGGTCGATCGTGCAGAGCTGCGCCTCCCCGCGCCGCAGGAGCAGCTCGGCGAGTTCCCAGTCTTCCGGGTGGTTGACATCCAGACCCTCGGCGCCGCGGGTGAAAAAGGGCATCAGCACATGCCCGGCGATCGTGCCGGTCTCGAAGACGACCCGGCTCCAGGCGATCTCGAGGCTGGCGTTCTGCACATAAACCAGGGGCAGCGACGGGTACTGGCTGCTGTGCCAGGGACGGTCTTCCGGCCCGAAGGGCAGAAGCGGCACCATGCGTCGGCCGCGGACGACCCACATCTTCCCCGGATGTTGACTGCATTTCTCGACGGCGCGCAGCGAGTCGACGCCGGTTTCGGCCAGGAACTCGGACCAGGCCCGGCGGATGGTCTCCGGGAGACGGAAGGGGCTGGTCGGCCGGAGGATGCTGAAGCAGTCGTAGCGGCGCCCCGCTTCGGCCAGCCGTCGCAGCGTGTAGTCCACCCACTCGATGTCCGGGGAGGTGTCGCCGGCGAGCTCGAGCGGACGGAGGAAAGGCGTCTCGGCCCCGTAGTGCCGGGCGATCTCGGCGTAGCGCTCCGAGTCGGTGGAGACGACGATGTCGCGGAAGACCCCACTCTGCCGGGCGGAGGCGATCGTGTAGGCGATGAGCGGGTGACCGGCGAGGGGGCGGATGTTCTTGTCGGCGACGCGCTTGGATCCCGAGCGGGCGGGGATCAGGGCGATGCAGGAGGGTTCGGAAGGCATAACCTGTTCCACGGCGGTGGATTCCCGACTCACCAGACCGTGAACCCACCGTCGACCTGGAGATTGATGCCGGTGACATAAGCGGAGGCCCGCGAGGCGAGAAAGAGAAGCGGACCGCGCAGGTCGTCGGCCTCGGCCATGCGCCGGAGCGGCACCCGTGCACAGAACTTGCGGCGGAATTCCTCGTCCTGGCCCCCGAGCACCCCGCCCAGGGAGAGGGCGTTCACGCGGATGCCGAAGGGGGCCCAGTGGGCGGCGAGGTATTTCGTCAGGTTGATCACGGCGGCCTTCGAAGCGCCGTAGGCC
>CALKMO010000263.1 GCA_937991785.1 uncultured bacterium
CAGGCTATTTTGTGTCTCAGACGCGATCTTTAGCCTTTCGGCGGCCGGTTCGATCATCCAAAATCCCATAAAAATGCATCTGATCGCTTTTCCGACGCCATCTTTCCTCTCGGCCTCGCTCTCTTCCAGCCTGCAGCGCAAACGGCTCGCGGCGACGCCGGAGGGATCGCCCGCCTACCACCTGAAGCGCGGGTCAATGGCCGAATCGTAGGAGGTCTCCGCTCCGTCGCGGTGATAAAGGAACCGCCTGAACCACTGAACCAGGTCGCCCTCAGGGCTTACGGGGGAAGACGCCAGGAAGAGCAGTTTCGCGCTGCCGCGCTCGTCGCCGGGGGCCAGGCTCGGCAGGCCGTACTGCCCGAAGAGGAACCTGTTGCTGTCCTGCATTCTCCTCAGGTCGTCGCTCGACAGAAGGCCGCCGCCCAGGGCCGGCCTGGAGTAGCGATCTAGGATGCGGTCAATGTCGCCGAGGAATTTTTCGCCCTGGCGATGGAAGCGGCCCAGCTCCTCTTGGTAGCGAATACCGGCCTGGACCCGCTTCTCCCATTCCTTCCAGGCGGCCTCCATATCGGCCTTCGTCTCCGCCTCCTTCCGCTCGTACTCCATCATCTTTTCCCTGTACTCGGCCACCGCCTTTTCGTAAGCCTTCCTCTCGACTGAATACCGCCTTACGTCGTCCATGTACCTGCGGTAGGCATCGCGGTACTGCTGGATGTAGTTCTTTAACCATTCCCGTTCGACCGATGGTGCGTCGTCTATCTTCTCCGGTCCGGGATGCGAAGCCCAACAAGAACCTAGATCTCGGACGGCGCGGTCGTAGCTTTCGCGATCCAGGAAGCTTTCCACCGACGGCGGGGGATCCGGCGGAGCCGGTTCCTTAGGCGGGTCTCCTATCCGCTTCCGTATCGCTTCGGGGGTAGGCGGCTCCGGCGGTGCCTGCGGGCTGTCGGTCAGCTTCGCGCCGTCGCGCCGGTCTAGATCCACGGCGCCGCTGGCCCGGCCCTTCGATTTTTCGGCCGCGTCGCGCGAGTCCAGCCTGAGGACCGCCGCATAGGCCTGCGTGTACAGCCGTTCCATCTCGTCGGCCGGCGAACAGTGCAGCGTCCGCCTGCGCTCGACCAGTTTGTCGAACAGACCAGGCAGCGTCTTCCCATTGAACATTCTCTCGATTGCCGCCCTCGCGCACCACTTGACGAACTCCGATTCCTCCGTCCGCAACAGCTTCTCCAGCTCGGCCCTGCCGACGGGAATCTTGCGGGCGGCCAGAGAGAGCGCGGCCTGGGCGCGGACGTCGTCTTCCCGATCCCTGAGCAGGGCAAGGAGTTCCTTCGTCGTATCCGGATCGTCGTACCTTTCCATCGCGATGGCGGCCCGCGAGCGGACCATGGAACGGGCGTCGCGGAGGTATCCGCGCAGGAAGGCGCCGATGCGCGGCTCCGGGTCGTGGTTCATCAGCGCCAGGGCGATCTCGCCGCGCGTGGCCATGTCTGTCTCGGCCGCGCCGTGCCGGATGAGCAGATCCACGTTTTCCCTGCGCGGCATATGTCCGAGCGCCAGGACGGCGTTCAGGCGAACCAGCTCCGATTTATGCGCCAGCGCCCCGGCCAGAGCCTTGTAGGTTTCCTCATGCGGCATCTCGCCGAGCGCCAGCGCCGCGTATGCCGCCACCGTCGGGTGGGAGCGCGGATCCCCCAGCCACTTTACTAGAGATCGGCGCGCGTCGTCCTTCTCTCCAACCGCGTACAGCGACACACAGCAAGCCACCCGGACCAGGGCGGACGGGTCGTTGTGCGCCCGCCGCTTAAGCTCCTGTATTTCCGGCGCCGTCCGGGCACAATCTCCCGCGTCGCGGAATGCCCCGCCGAGAGCTATCGCGGCGGCTATGCGCACCTGGGCGCGGCCGTGATCGAACAGCCTTACGGCCAGCTGGGCGAACGTCCGGTCGGCGCGGCCGCATATGGCCAGGGCAGCCATCTCGTCTATCAGCCTGTCGCCCTCGGCCGCTTCGGGCGGTTCTTTCCCCCCCGCTTTCCCGCCTTCGGCGGCTGGCGCCGGTTCTTTAGCTCCCTCCCTTCCATCCGCTGCCGCGCCTTTCCCTCCGGTTCGCCCGCCCATTCCCCGCGCCTCAGGCCGGGCAGGATCGGACGGCTTGTTGGTTCCTCCGGCTGCGCCGCTGGGGGGGCGGACGTCCGGCATGGGCGCTTCGCCGACTGGATCGCCGTCAGGATCGGGCGCGCGGAGTTCTACAACAGTCCCGCCGCCCTCGGTGCAGGTCGGCCGCGCCGCATCGTCGGAGGCCGCGGACTGTCCCCCTCCGCCTATCGCCCCGCTTTCCCAGCGGGCTTCGCCAAGTCCGCCGGCTGGATCTTCTCCCGCCGCCCCTTCCCTGGTGGGAATCGCCGCGCCCGCCGGGATGTGCGCGCCTTCGGCGGCTTCTCGCCCCGGAGCTCCCGCCCCGCCATCGCGCGCGCCGGGAACGCCGCCGGCCGCGGCATCGTCGGGCAGCCGCCGACCGAAAAGGAATTCGGCGGCGCGATCCGCCGCCGCATCCTTTTTCGATATGGCAAGCCCTAGAAACGCCGCCGCCCGGACCAGCCGGTCCTCATTGCGATCGAACCCCACCTTGGCGAGCGCTTCGAGTGCGCGGGCATCTCCGATCCGACCAAGCGCCAGGGCGGCACACCGCCGCACGAAGCTGCTTTCCCGGCGATCGAACAGGGTCTCCAGGAGCGTCTTTGACGCCCGCCCTGCCCTCAGACGCCCCAACGACAGAGCAGCGCAGGCCCTCAGGTACATCCACTTCGGCTCGGCCTTCTCCTCGACTGGATGCGGCCTTGCGACCTCCAAAAGCGCGTCGGTGGCCCTGGGGTCTCCAAGCTTCCCCAGCACCATCGCGATATTCCACCGCACCTGGAGATGGTGACGCGGGTTCCTGAGCGCGTCTGCCAAGGGTGGCACCGCATCCGGTCCTATGGCAAGGAGATCGCGCTGAAGCGCCGCCGCCTCGGTTGGATTGACGCCGCGATTCAGCCTGGTCAGTATCTTCGCGACCCGATCTCCGATGTCCCTGGTCCATCCCGCATCGCCGGCTGCGGTCCCGTCCGCTCCAGCCCCCGCCTGTCCCGCCCGACAGAACGATGGCGCAACGAAGGGCATCGCAAGAATCGCAGCCACCAGCAGGATCTTGCACGAACGGGCAAACAACATCGCTCAACCGCCTCCATGGAAAACTTCAAAATCGTCCCGCCCTATCGAACCGGTGTTGGCCACCGCCCGTGGAACAGCACGATTCCCGCGAAAGCGAACCGTCGCCTCACATCATTGCACGTTGTGCGCCGCCTTCCGAATCGTGCGCAAGACGTTCGATTCGCCTAATGTTAGACGCCCGCGACAGCAGAATACTAACGATAAATTTTGAACGGGAAGGGTCATCCGCTCTTTTTCCTCTCCTTCAGTAGATCCATAAGCGCGCGCGCGAGCTTGCGAGAATCGTGGCGAAGAGGATACGAGGGGTTTATCACATCCTCCAGCACGACTTCGGCGCCGTATTCCCGCAATTCCGCCGGGTTGGGAGCCATGACCGGTTTGGCGTTTCGCTCCGTCAATATCCTTTCGGCGTCCGACGAATAGTTGCCGTTATTGACAAGCACCGTGTCGAAGACCTTGAAGGGCCTGGTGTGCGAGCATATGGCCTCCAGATAGTCCTTGACTCCGTAATCCTTCGTCTCTCCCTCGTGGCTCATCACGTTGCACACGTAAACTTTCCGCGCCGCGGAGCGGTCTATGGCCCGCGCGATGCCGTCTATCAGCAAATTGGGCAGGACGCTGGTATAGAGGCTTCCCGGCCCCAGGACTATGAGGTCGGCCTCCTCGATGGCGCGTATTACATCCGGCGCGGCCGGGCCCGGGTTAGGCTTCAGTTCCAGGGAAACGATCCTCTTATTCGACTCGCTGATAAGGCGCTGGCCGGTCGTCTTCGTGCCGTCGGCATGGTTGGCTACCAGGAAGATGCGGTCGAGCGTGGACGGAATGACGCGACCGCGGACCGAGAGTATTCGGTTGGCCTCGCGCACTGCATCTCCGAAATCGCCCCTCAACCTCGCAAGCACCAGCAGAAACAGGTTGCCGAAGCAATGGCCGGCCAGCTCGCTGTCTGGGAAACGGTAGCCGAGCAGCTCGGACATGAGCGGCTCCTCATCGGCCAGCGCGATCAGGCATTTCCTGATGTCGCCGGGCGGCACTATGTCCAGTTCCTGCCGCAGCCGCCCGGACGAGCCCCCGTCGTCGGCCATTGAAACGACGGCGGTGATCTCGCGCGTGTATTCCTTCAGGCCGGTCAGGACCACGCTGAGTCCCGTGCCGCCGCCGAGCGCCAGGACCCTCGGACCCCTTTCCAGGTAGCGCTTCTCGTAGGCCAGGTCCACTATATCTTTGCGGGATCCCCTGCGGTCGAGCAGCTCGCCGAGGCTTTTCATCAGGCGGTAGATGCCGGTGACGAGGGCCGCGGCGCTGATCAGGAAACACGCGAGGGCGATTGCCAGGTCAATGCGACCGCGGCTGACGTCAGGCACGCGGAATAGGTACGCGAGAACCTCCACTGTACCGAGAACCGCGAAGAAGACGCCCAGCAGGATTACGAATATCCACCGCTTTATCCTGAGCCCCGGCAGCAGCCACTTGAACAGTTTCATCTCTATTTCCCATCCCGCCAGCGGCCGCCGGCGCACCGGAACCTGCGTTAAATTCGGCTGCCCCCTCCGAGGAAGCGGCCCGCGCCGCGGGCATATGTCCTCGCTATCCGGGACTGCGGCCGGGGAGCTGTCCCGGCCAACCTATGACATCGCCCGAGTTGCGATTCGGACACAATGTTCGTCCGACATAGGAGCCGGGCGCCGCCGTCGTCTGGCCTGCGGCTGCCAGGACCGTACGTCCTCAGCCGCCGCATCCGCTGCAGTCTTCCGTCACAGCGCAACTGCTGGCTTTCCCGATTATCGTCCTATCGGCCAGCCAGTCAACTTATTCGGCAATCGTCCGAGCCGGTTGCGCTGTTTACGGACGATAGGGAGATTTCCGCGGACTCGGGGTGGCTTTACCCCAACGCTTCATAGTGAGCGCCTCACGCAGGAACGCCGTTTTTCTCGATTTTCCACCCGGTTTTTGTGGGCGTTAGTGGATATCTGCCGCGGCATATGACTAAAAGGACCGCCGCAAACGCAACGGCCGGAA
>CALKMO010000264.1 GCA_937991785.1 uncultured bacterium
GCGCCCCACCGGTTTTTTCCTTTTTTCCTTTTCCCTTCCTCCGTCCGGCTGACTCCTCCCTTCCGGCCGTTGCGTTTGCGGCGGTCCTTTTAGTCATATGCCGCGGCAGATATCCACTCACGCACACAAAAACCGGGTGGAGAATCGAGAAAAACGGCGTTCCTGCGTGAGGCGCTCACTATGAAGCGTCGGTGTAAGCCCCCCCCGAGTCCGCGGGAATCTCCCCATCGTCCGCAGACGGCGCAACCGGCTCCGTCGCCGCCGAGTTTTATTTCCTATCTCCTGGCACAGAAGGTACAATCCGCCTTGCACGTATCGGCGCGAATCCGGGCGAGGAGAGCCGAGCGTAGCCGGCGAGCCGCTCTTGAGAGTATGGAGGAATCATGCCGTGGCGAATCGAGAGGCCGTGACTCTCCCGAAGGTAAAGATCGGGAACCTAGAAGTGACCAGGCTTATCGTCGGGGGCAATCCCTTTTCGGGCATCTCGCATCAGACTGACGCCCGCGACCGGGAGATGCGGGACTACTACACGGCCGCGCGAATCAAGGCCGTGTGGAAGGAGTGCGAAAGGCGCGGGATAAACGCATGCGTCGCCAGGATGGACAACCACATCATGCGGCTGAGGCAGGAGTACGTGAACGAAGGCGGAAAGCTGTTGTGGATAGGCCAGACTGCGCCAGAGATCGCCTCGATCGAGAACAATATCCGCGCAGCGAAGGTCTTCGGCGCGACGGCGGTTTTCATCCAGGGCGGCGCGGTAGACCGCCATTTCCGCGAGGGGAAGGCCGAGGAACTTCGAAAGCCTCTGGCGCTCATCCGCGAGCTGGGGATGGTCCCTGGCATCGCGAGCCATTACCCGGACAATCACCGCCGCGCGCGCGACATGAAACTCGACGCGGACTTCCACGCCGTGTGCTTCTACCGCGTGGAAGGCCGGCAGGGCGTCATATACGGGCCGAACGATCCGGACGAGCGGTTCGTTCCAGAGGACCGCGAAAAGGCAGCCGCCTTGCTCAGGGAGCTGGAACGCCCCTGCATCGCCTACAAGATAATGGCTGCCGGCAGGAACGATCCGGAAGAAGCCTTCCGCTTCGCCTTCGCGCACGCCAAGCCGACCGATGCCGTCATGGTCGGCGTGTTCGTCAAGGACAAGAAGGGTATGGTGGCCGAGAATGTAAGGTTGGCCATCGAGGCCATGAAGGCCGCCGGGGGCTGATCACCGGCGTCGGGTGCGGCGGGAGAATCCGTCCCGGCGCTCCGGCATCTTCGCATCGCCGGCCGGGTCGGACGGCTTCCGGCCGGTCTTAACCTCGCTGAACGGCCGCGTCCAAGGCTGGCGTTTCGTGCCCCGGCGATTCCTCCTCCGCGGTCGCTGGCGCCATTAGGGCCGCCGCGGGGCGAACGAAGCGTGGCATTGTGCGCACGACCTGCGAAGCGATCCGAGAGCGTAGCGCGCGGCGTTCCAGTCGGGCAGGAGGGCGCCGGCGGCCTCGGAAAGGGATTCGCACGCGCGCTTCAGGTCGCGGCAGTGCGACTCGAACTGCCTCTCCGCCTCCAGGCGGTTGCCGGGTGAGTCTTCTGACTTCGTGGCCGCCAGCCAGGCGGAATACGCCCGGTCGTCCAGCGGCATCCGCGATATATCCCTTATTTCGCGGCCTATCTCCTCGGCGGCCCGACCTATCGCCGGCATTCCGCTCCAGTCTTTCAACCGCTCTTCGATCCTGTCAGCCTCGCGCTGCATCGCGCGCATGCGGGCCGGCAAAAGGTCCCTTTCGTCCGGCGCGTCCTTTTTGGGCGGCCGCCCGCACGAAAAGGCCGCCAGCGCTGCAAAAAGAACCGTCGGCAGCAGGAACACCCCGAACCTACGCATCGCAAATCATCCCCCCTGGCGCGGCGCGCCTCAGTCGTCATCCGCCTCATCCATCCGCACTACGGGCCGGCTGAGGAGCCGCGGCCATCGAATCCGTTCCGTCCAGGAAAGGCGCCCCGGCGTCGCGCCTGCCCGACCCGTTCCACGTCCGACGGGGATGCGCCGCGACCGCCCGCGCCGCCCCGGCATCATCTCCCGACGGGGCTCGGCGGGAGCCTGAATCCGTGCGGTCCCTCGCGCCCGGCGCGGACCTCCTCCCTGAGGATGTCCCTCAGAGCGTACCATCTGGCCTGGTAGGCGGCGTTGTCCGGCGCCAGCCTCGCCGCCTCCGCCATGAACCGCACTGCCTCTCGCCATCTGCGCATCGCGGCGAACGCCTCGGCCGCCGTAGCACGGTAATCCGCATCTGTCGGGTCCAGCCGCGCGGCGGCCAGCGCCAGGTCGCGCGCCTCGCCCGGATTATACAGGGGCGAGGCCGGGGAACGGCAGAGGATATGCGCAAGGTTGTTCATCGCCCGGGACGAGGCCGGGTCGGAGCGTATCGCCAGCCTGTAGGATTCGGCCGCCTCCGCCTCGCGCCCCAGTCGGTCGAGCGCGAAGCCGCGGTTGGTAAGCGCCTGCGGGTTGCCGGGAAGCAGCCGCAGGGCGATGTCGGCGTCGCGCAGGGCCATCTCGATCCTTCCCTCCTGCGCCAGGTATCCGGCCCTCGATGCGAGCAGGTGCCCGATGACCTCGCGGTCCGTCAAACCCCTCAGGTACATCCCAGACAGTATCGCCCGTTCCGATATCCCGCGCCATCTGACGTAGAATGCGTCGCTCAGGCTCTCGTTGGGACGCGTGAGATCCAGGTTTCTCCGCCGTCCGTCCGGATAGTAGCATCTCAGGAAAAAATGGCCCGGGACGGCCACCCCCCTTACGGGCAGATCGAGGCGCCTTGCGATCCCGAGGGCCAGCAGGGACGTACCGAGGCAGCTTCCGGCCTTTCCGCGCGCCAGCAGTTCCGGATCGAATTCATCGAGCCTGTTGCGGCCAGGCTTGGCCGGCGGAATCTTTTCAAGCAGGCACTCGATCGCGTCATCCAAATGGCCGCAGCCTTCCGTCTCCTGCCGGATCTGCTCCGCCAATTCGTGCGCCATCCGCAACGCCACCGCTGCGTCGGCCTCCGGCCTAACCTCCTTGGCCAGCACCGCCGCCGCCTCGATCACATCCAGCTTTTCGTCGGGAAGTTCCAGGATTGCGAGCATGTCGCCCCTTGGATAGGCCGGATCGGCCGGCACAAAACGGCCCCGCTCCGGCGGCGGCGCGTCCCATATCGTCGCTTCCGGCCCGGGAAGGCATCCGACTACCCCCATGCATGCGGCCAGCGCCGCGAACGACCCCGCGCGAAGATAACGAATCGCCGGCAGCGACGAGATAGCCGATCCATCGCGCGGCCTGATGCGGTGCCGGAAGTGCGATTCCAGCGGATGAGAACCCATGTCGCGCGGCCTCCACCGTGATCTGCAACCGCCGATGCCGCTACGGATTCCTGTCGCCGGAAAGTTTTCCCGGCGGAGGTAAATATAACACGCAGCCGGCGGCGTTGGAAGTTTCGCTTAGTCGCAAGGTCGCAACAATCGCTCGTTTTGGTCTGGACACAGGCACTTGGATGTCTAAAATCCGCTCTTCGTTGGCTTGAGAGGTTGCGCCGCGAGAGCCCCATGCGGCTGCCGGTCGGCGCTAATGTTTCCGGAGGCGATAAGAACATGACAGGAATTCTCGGGCGCAAACTCGGAATGACGCAGATATTCGACGAGAAGGGAACGCGCGTACCGGTGACGGTCATCGAGGCTGGACCGTGCAAAGTGTTGCAGGTAAAGACGTCCGAGACCGATGGCTATCTGGCCGTACAGCTTGGTTTCGGCGAAAAGAAGGCTAAAAACACATCTCTCCCCATGATAGGACATTTCCATAAGGCGGGCACGGCGCCGAAGAGGTTCGTGCGCGAGATAAGATGCGATGAACCGCCGCAATTAAAAGTTGGCGACGAGGTTAAAGTAACCGTTCTGGAAGGCGCAAGATGGGTAGATGTGATCGGAATATCCAAAGGGAAAGGGTTCCAGGGCGGGATGAAGAGATGGCATTTCCACGGGCTTGGTGCGTCCCATGGTTGCAGCAAGCGCCACCGCGCGCCCGGTTCCCTTGGGCGCACCTACTCGATATCGAAGGGCGTACCAAAAGGAAAGCATATGGCAGGCCACATGGGCGCGCGGCGCGTCACGGTCCAAGGGCTGGCGGTCGTTAAAATAGACCCCGACAAGAACCTGATCCTAGTCAAGGGTGCCGTGCCCGGTGCGAACGGAGGACTACTGGTGGTCAAGAAGGGATTGCGGGACTATCGCGAAGCCGCGAAGGCGGCGAAGAAGGCGAAGGCGGGAATAGCCTGACGCGGTCGCGTCGTATAAGCGGAAACCGGGCATTGGCGGTGAGGGCAGGCGTGCGGCCTGCCTTCATCGTATCGGCACAGGGGCGGATGTGCGGAGGACGGTTGCGATGACCGGGGCGATGGCCTCCGGACGGACCGATGGGGGGAAATTCTCCCGAGAGTCTGCTTCCGACCGCGGGTGTTCCATGGAAGATATAATAGCCAGGCTCTTCGAACTGGAGAAAGCCGACCGCGAACTTATAGGCGCCAGGAAGCGGTTGGAAGAGATACCGAAGGAGCTGGCGGACAGGGAGCGGATTTTTGCCGAGGCGTCAGCGACGCTCGAGCGCCTGCGTGGCGAGTGTGCGAGGTTACAGGCGGACCTCGACGCAACCGACGTGGAGATCCGCAGCGGCGAAGAAATACTTGCCAAGTACAAAAAACAGATCGGGATGTGCAAGAGCACCAGAGAAATGGCTGCCATACGCAACCAGATGAAGACCCAGCAGGTTTG
>CALKMO010000265.1 GCA_937991785.1 uncultured bacterium
GCATGGCGGCGAAGAAGATGCAGCCGAAGGTCCTGGGACCTA
The DNA here is from genome assembly GCA_937991785.1 of uncultured bacterium. Classification (GTDB taxonomy): domain Bacteria; phylum Planctomycetota; class SZUA-567; order H5-PLA8; family CALKMO01; genus CALKMO01. Next base: position 43 of record CALKMO010000265.1, read on the forward strand.
AGGACCTCGGCGTGGAGCCGGGAAGCCCGCGTCTGAAGGCCGTAAAGTTCGGGACGCCTCCGCCGCGCGCCGCCGGGCGCATCCTGGGAGGCGAGAAAGAACAGGCGGTCGCCGAACTGGTCAGGATACTCAAGGAGGAGCGAAAGGTCCTTTGAGGAAGACGTCTCCGGCGCGAGCCTTCGCGCGATCTCGAGACCGGAGCTTTGGATTCGCGGAGCGGCCGGGTTGATTCGGATATCCGCGCGGCATCGGGAGACGGACGGAGAAGCGGCGGAACGGCCGGCGGAGCGAGATAAGGGGCGGCAGTGCCGGCCCGGGACGCCGGCAGAGTAAAGGGGGATTGGACGGATGGCGGAGGTCCTTTGCGTTTGCGAGACGAGAGGCGGCGAGCTGAAGCGTGTTTCGATGGAGGTATGCACGGCCGGCGCGGCGGCCGCGGGCGGCGGCGGAATTTCCGCCGCGATAGTGGGCATCGGCGCGGCGAAGTTCGCCCCGCAACTGGCTCCGTACGGTGCGCGGAAGGTCTACGCTGCGGAATGGCCCGAAGGCGCGCCGTGGTCGAATCTGAAGGCGGTGCGCGCGCTAAAGGCGGCCGTTGACGCAACCAAGCCTGACCTCGTTCTGTTCCCGGCGACCGCGACGGGAAGGGATCTGGCGCCGCGCCTTGCCGCAAGGATAGGAGCCGGATACGCCGCCGACTGCACCGGGATTTCGCGAACATCGGACGGATTCCTGTTCGAGCGCCCGGTTTACGGCGGCAGGGCCGTGGCATTCCTCGCTCCGGCAGCGCCCGGCCCGGTGGTGGCATCCCTGCGCCCAAACGTAGTCTCGCCTTCGCCGGCGCCGTCCCCTGGGGCCGCGGAAGCCGTGCCGGTTCCGGCAACCGATGACGATTCGGACCTCAGGGCGATGTTGAAGCGATTCGCCGCGTCTCCGGCCAAGCGGCCGGAACTAACCGAGGCCGCGATAGTGGTGGCCGGCGGACGGGGAGTCGGGTCGGCCGAGAAGTTCAAGGCCATAGAGGATCTGGCCGACGCGATGGGCGCCGCGGTCGGCGCATCCCGCGCCGCGGTGGACGAGGGCTACGCGCCGCAGTCCGCCCAGGTCGGCCAGACCGGCAAAACCGTCAACCCTACGCTCTATATCGCCTGCGGCATATCGGGAGCGATACAGCACCTGGCCGGCATGCGTACCAGCAAGATACTCGTGGCCATAAACCGCGACCCGAACGCGCCGATTTTCAAGATCGCCGATTACGGCATAGTCGGGGACATCTTCGAGATAGTTCCCCTGCTGGCGTCGGAGATAAGGAAGGCGCGCGGAGGCTGAACGGTCATCGCCACTTGAGCAGCGAAAACAGGTTGCTGTAATCGTCGGTGAAGACCAGCCGCCTGCACTTGTCATCGAAATCCGCCACGCGGTCCTCCACGTCGGGCAGGGAAAGGAATTCTTCGCTGTTCGTTACCAGGATCCACGAGGCGGCGTCGTAGCCCTTCTCCTCGTCGGCCCAGTTCTCGATCAGAGCCGCGCGCTTCCCGATTTTTTCGGCCAGGCCGTATACCAGCGGTTCGAGTGCCACGAAGCGGTTGGAGATGTTGACCGCGAGGATGCCGCCGGGCTTGAGGTGTTTCCAGTATATTTCGAACGCCTCGCGCGTCAGCAGGTGCAGAGGGACGGCGTCGCCGCTGAATGCGTCCAGAGCCAATATGTCGAACCCCTGGACCTCGCCCCTCACCAGCTCGCGCTCCAGTGATATGCGCCCGTCTCCCATTACCAGCTCCTGCCTCGCCTTGGATTCCTTCCTATATGAGAAATACTCGTCGGACAGCGCCACGACGTCCGGGTTGATCTCGTAAAACCTCATCCTGTCGCCTTCTTCCCCCCATGCCGCCATGCAGCCAGCGCCCAGCCCCAGGACACCGATGTGCAGGCCCTTCCTCTCTCCCTCGCGCCCCGCCCTGGTCCTGAGGAAGAGCATCGCCTTCCCGAAGCCGCTCTCCGGACAGAAGTACGATATCGGCTTGTTCCGGTACTCGCCTTCGTCAAACTGGAATCCATGCGCTATGCGGCCATGGACCAGCGTCAGCCCGTCTTTCCCTCCCGATGATGTCCTTTTTACACGGAGGACCCCGTAAAAGTTCCGCGCGCCGGCGACCACCCATTCGCGTTGATCCCTGTAATGGAGCCAGAGGGCTGCGGTCAGCGCCGTCCAGAGCAGAAAGGCCGCCGCGGCTGAGAAGGCCCATCGCCGGAAAGTCCATCGGCCGTCCGCCGGCCGCAGGTCCGCGAGTACGGCGATAGCGACCAGCAGGAACGCGCCGCCCCAGGAGATATGGTATTCCCAGAAGCCGGACAGGAGATTGGGCGCCGCGACGGCCGCGAGTACACCGCCGACCGCGCCGCCGGAGGCGACGATCAGGTAGAACCGCGTCAGATATTCCCCGGGCGGCTTCAACCTTGCAAGCTCGCCGTGGCAGGCCATGCAGCAGCAAAACATCGCCGCCGGATAAACGAGCGCCTGCGCGACTATGGGCGCGTGAACGCCCCACTGCAACATTGCGCATGCGCCCGCCGCCGAAAGGACCAGCAGCGGCAGCCAAACCGGCCTCCAGTACCACCGCTCGCGATCGAAACAGATTATGAACGATACCAGATATAAGCACAGCGGCGCCACCCACATGAACGGCACTACGGACACGTCGAGGGATATCTGGTTGGTGGTGGCAAGCAGCATGAGCGAGCCGAACATCGCCAAACCGAACCACATCGTCTGTCGGTACGGCGACGGCAGTCCGTGCGCGCCGCGGCCGCCCGCCGCGGCCGATCCCGTCCCGTCCTCGATCGAGCCTTGGGCTGCTTCGGCGCGAACCGGCGCCGGCGATACTTCCGCGGTCTCCGCCGGTCGTCCGGCGGGTTTCGCTCTTTCCGGATCAGTCGCCGATCCAAGATCCGGCGCCGCTCCAGAATCCGCCGCGCCTTCAGGCTCAGCCGCTCCCGCCGGGCCCTCCGCGCTCTCGGAAGAGGATGCGGCGGACAGCGACACGATTCGCCACGCCGAAAAACCGCAGCAGGCGACGAAAACGGCGTAGAGTACGGCCCACGCTATTCCCTGCATACGCAGATCCAGGCACGGCTCGACGAGGAACGGATAGCCCAGCAGTCCCAGCAGCGATCCGGCATTGGATAGGGCGTACAGCCTGTAAGGCGACCGTCCGGGATTCTCCCGCAGGAACCACGCCTGGAGGAGCGGACCGGTGGTCGAGAGCATAAAATACGGCGCCCCGACAGAGATGGTCAACAGCGCCAGTATCCGTGGGATCGGCGATTCTTCCCCGGCAGGCTTCCATGCCTCCGACGGCAGTATCGGCAGCGCGGCCAGGCTCACGCCAAGGAGGGCAAGGTGCAACAGGCCCTGCGTCCGAAGCGGCAGCCGGGCGGCGAGCAGGTGAGCGTAGGCGTAGCCGACCAGAAGCAGAAGCTGGAAAAACATCATGCATGTTGTCCATACCGCCGGCGTGCCGCCGAACCAGGGCAGTATGGCCTTCCCCATGACAGGTTGGACCTGGAAGAGCAGGAACGCTCCCAGGAATATCGCCGCCGCGTAACGAAGCATGGCGTGGAGCATATCATGGGCCATAATCTTATCCATCGGCGTTTCGGCCCCTGAAGCCCAAGAGCCCGGATCGAGGAATTCAGTTTTAAAACCCGTCCGATGCGGTGTATGTAGTTCGTCAGACGGAAGGTTAGCCGGCGCAAGGCAAGGCGGCTGGAGAGGATTCCTTGGCGAGAGGTCGGCGGATAAAAATCTGCTACGTCTGCGAGGCGACGGCCGGCGGGGTCCGCAAGCACCTCCGCGACCTGATACTCGGCCTTCCATCAAAAAAGTTCGAAATCGCGGCGATGCTCGGCGACAGGGGCGAGCCGGGCTTTCGGGAAGATATCCGAAAGTTCCGCGAGCGCGGCGCGGCGGTTTCCATCGTCGGGATGACGCGGGCAGTATCCCCGATACGGGACCTCAGCGCCCTGCGCGCGCTGAGGGCCGGCATCGAATCTTTTTGCCCGGACATCGTGCACACGCACGGCTCCAAGGGAGGCTTTCTCGGCAGGCTCGCCGCAAGCGCATCAAAAGTGCCCCGCATCATCCACACGCCGCATACGTTTGCCTTCCAGTGGGCGCGAGGGGTGCGGAGATGGGCTTACACGGCCGCCGAACGGTTCGCCGCCAAGAGGAGCCACGTGTTCGTAGCCGTAAGCCCGTCGCAGCGCGACCTCATAATATCTTGCGGCCTGGCGCCGCCCGAAAGGACGCGCCTGATCGAAAACGGCGTGGACTGCGCGGCGCTGTTCAGACCTCATGCGCACGATGCGATCCGCCGGGAGCTCGGCGTAGAAAAACACTCTCTGCTCGTCGGAATGGTGGCGCGACTTGCTCCGCAGAAGGGGGTCAAAAGGTTCGTGGCGGCCGCGCGAATCGCGGCCGATGCTGTGCCGGAGGCGAGGTTCGCGTTGATCGGCGGCGGCCCTTTGGAGGCCGAGACAAGAAGACAGGTCTCCTCACTGGGACTCGCGGACCGCTTTCTGATACTCGGCCACCGGGAGGACGCCGAACGTCTATACCCCGCTTTCGATCTTTTCGTGCTGTCGTCACTATACGAGGGGCTGCCATACGTGCTCCTGGAAGCCCAGGCGGCGGGTTTGGCGGTCGTGGCCACGAACGTTCCCGGCAGCTCGGATGCCGTCGCCGACGGCCGGACCGGCGTCCTGGTTCCGCCGGAAGACACAGAAGCAATCGCGGAAGCGATCGTCTCGCTTCTAAAGGATCCGGCCAAACGGGCGGCCATGGCCGAGGCGGGACGCAGGCGCGCGGCGGAACGGTTCTCAATAAACGAATTCCTGCGGCGCCACGAGGAACTTTACGCCGAGGGTCTTTGAAAACCTCGGCCGCAGAATGCCCATGGCCGCCGCCGGATCAGCCAGGGTCCGATAACTTCCGAACTCCCGGCGCGCAAAATATCGGGCCGCCGAAAAAGCGCCGACCGCCTGCGGGCGATCCGTATTATTCCGGCCCCGCATTCGCCGGGATCGCCTCCGCCGCTCCCATATACGATGGACACGTTCAGCCAGAGCCGCAATATATTAAGGATGAGACGGTCGCGGACGGACCGGAGCGCGCAGCGTTCCGACCGGACGCAGGCGAAAGGAGCAAGATCCGGAAGCATGAAGATATTGATGACCGATTTCCACAGGTTGTGGGGCGGCCAGGCGGCGTACGTGCTGGCCGTGTGCCGCGAGCTTGCGCGCCGGGGCCACGATGCGACCGTCGGGTGCGTGGCGGGCAGCATGCTGGAGGAGCGGGCGCGGGCGGCAGGATTGGGCGTTTTTACCGGCTGCAGGTTCGTCAAAGGATTTTCGCTCTTCGGATTGCCTGGCGACGTATCGGCGATCGGGCGGTTCCTGGAGGCTAATGGAACCGATATCCTGCATGCAAATGGGTCGCAGGACCATTGGGCCTGCGCGCTGGCGGCATACCTGAGAGATGCCGGAGCGCGCGTCGTGCGCACCAAGCATAACAGCTATCCCCCGCGCCGCGGATCGCTCAACAGGATTCTTTACGGAGAACTTACGCACAAGCTGATCGCCGTGGCCGGATCGGTGGCGAGGCAGCTCTCCGAATCGGGGCTGGCGCCGGCGGCGGGGATCGAGGTCGTGCATGCGCCAGTGGGCGGCGAGTTCCTGGCGGGGGGCGAAGTCCCGCGCGTCCTGCGGCGCGAGTACGGTATAGGCGGCGACGAGGTACTGGCGGGATTCGTCGGCCGCCTCCATCCGGACAAGGGTCCGCAGGTACTGTTGGAGGCGGCGATCCCGTTCCTGAGATCGAACAGCAGAGTCAGTCTGGTCTACGTGGGCATCGGGCATCTGGAGAAGGTGTTGCCGGC
>CALKMO010000266.1 GCA_937991785.1 uncultured bacterium
TGTGAGGAAAGCGGATGAAGGGGGGCAGGCTACGGAGTTCAGGGAGGTCGAACTAGGCATTTGCGATGGAACGCGGTTCGAGGTGCTGTCGGGCCTTTCGGAAGGGGAAACGGTGGCTGTCAGGAAGGGCGCGAGCGAAAGCAAGTGGCGCGGGGATCAGCGGAAGACCGATCCGATGAGGGCGATGCGGATAATGGGCGGAGGCGGGCGGAGGTGATAGTTGCGGAATCGCTGGTAAAGATCTACCGCATGGGCGATGCGGCCATAAGGGCGCTGGACGGCGTGAGCCTCTACGTAGGGGCAGGCGAACTGGTGGCGGTAACGGGACCTTCCGGCAGCGGCAAGTCCACGCTGATGAACGTACTTGGATGCCTGGACAGGCCGGATTCCGGCAGGTACGCCCTCGAAGGAGAGGATGTGTCCGGCCTGCCGAAGAACCGCCTTGCCGAGATCAGGAACCGCCGCATCGGATTCGTGTTCCAGACCTTCAACCTCCTGCCCAGGATGACGGCGCTGGAGAACGTGGAGCTCCCGCTGCTGTACGCCGGCAGGCGCGACGCCAGGGAGAGGGCCGAAAAGGCGCTCGCCGCGGTGGGGCTTTCCGACCGGGCGCACCACGACCCAAACAGGCTATCAGGCGGCCAGCGGCAGCGCGTGGCCATAGCGCGGGCCATAGCGACAGACCCGGCGATAATACTGGCCGACGAACCAACCGGAAACCTGGACAGCGCCACCGGCGAGGAGATACTGCGCCTGCTGGTATCGCTGAACGAACAGGGGCGCACGATCGTCATAGTGACTCACGACCCGAGGGTGGCGGGACGGTGCCGCCGAAGGATAAGGATGATGGACGGCAGGATCGTGGGGGAGGAGTGACGCGCGGCGGAATCCGGGCGCCGGCGCGCGGGAGGAAAGATGCTGTTCTGGACGATAATCAAGGTGGCCCTCAAGGGGTTGCTGGCCAACAAGCTGCGATCCTTCCTGGCGGTGCTCGGCATCGTGATCGGCGTCGGCGCCGTCATCTCCATGCTCGCCGTCGGCGCGGGCGCCCAGCGGCAGGTACTGGCGCGCATGACGGCGATGGGCACGAACCTTCTTATCGTCAGGCCGGGGCAACGACCCTTCGGGGGCGTGGCGAGCGGGACCCAGCAGAACCTCAAGGTCGAAGACGCCCTGGCCGTCGTCGCCTCGGTTCCGAACGTGCTGATGGTGGCGCCGGTCGTCGGCGGCATGGCTCAGATCAAGTACATGGGCAGCAACACTCGATGTCAGGTGACCGGCACGGCGGCCACATATCTGGAAATGCGCAACTTCGAGATAGACCGCGGCAGGCCGTTCACCGAGGCGGAAACCGAGCGCGGCGCGCGGGTCGCCATCCTCGGCCCGGTCACCGCCGAAACCCTGTTCGGGGACGACGACCCTGTCGGCGAAACGATAAAGATCAAGGGCATCAATTTCCAGGTCGTAGGCGTGTTGAAGCCGAAGGGCGACCAAGGATGGTTCAATCCGGACGACCAGGCGATAGTCCCATACACGGCAGCCATGAAACAGCTGTTCGGGCTGGATTACTTGCGCGAGATAGATATCCAGTGCGCCGATTTGGCCGACCTTTCCAAGGTACAGGAGGCGACGGCGGAGCTGCTCAGGACCAGCCATCGCATCCCTGCCGACGCCCCGGATGACTTCCACATATTCAACCAGGCCGAGATGATAGAGACGGTTTCGAGCATCGGCAGGACGTTCTCCATACTGTTGGGCAGCATCGCCGGCATATCGCTCCTTGTCGGCGGCATAGGAATTATGAACATAATGTTGGTGGCGGTAACGGAGAGGACGCGCGAGATAGGCGTGCGGAAGGCTATAGGAGCCAGGGACCGCGACATACTCGGTCAGTTCCTCGTGGAGGCTGTTGTGATGAGCGGCCTGGGGGGAATCCTCGGCGTAGGAGCCGGAGTCGGTGCGGCGAAGGCCATAGAAAGCGCAACGGAATACGCGACGCGGATCGAGCCGCTAAGCATGGCCGTAGCGCTGGCCTTTTCGGCGGGCGTAGGGATATTCTTCGGGTTATATCCGGCGGGCCGCGCGGCTAAGTTGGACCCGATAGAGGCGCTGCGGTACGAGTAGGCCGGCTTCTGCGCGCCTCTCGCGGCGGCGGATACGGCGGACGCCTCCGGCCGCGCCGCCGATTAGGCCGAATGCCTTGGAGCCTCGCCCCAGCGGCAATTTTCTGCGGACCTTACCGCCAGCGAAGCCTTAGGGCGCGCATGGCGGAGCGAATTGGGGAGGGGCTGGCCGAAAGCAGGACGGTTTGGGAACACAGGCAGAGGCGGGAAGCCGGGGCAGGAGCCGTGCGCCATGGCTGTTGTCGAGGCGGAAAGACTGGCCAGAACCTTCGGCCGCACCGTCGCGGTTGATGGGATAGACCTGTCGGTGGACGCCGGCGAGGTGTTCGGCCTGGTCGGTCCGAACGGGACGGGCAAAAGCACAACGATCAAGATGCTCGCGACCCTTCTGCCTCCTACATCGGGTGCCGCCCGCGTAGCGGGGTTGGATGTCAAGCTGTTCGGAGCGATGGTGCGGCGCGAGATAGGTTACGTGCCGCAGATGCTATCGGCCGACGGCGCGCTTACAGGCTACGAGAACGCCTTGATATACGCCAAACTGTACGACGTTCCGGAACCGTCGCGGCGGGCGAGGGAGATGTTGCGGTGGATGGGGCTGGAGGGGGCTGCGGAGAGGCTGGTCAGGGAGTATTCCGGGGGGATGATAAGGCGGCTGGAGATAGGTCAGGCCCTGCTGCATAACCCCAAGGTCCTGTTCCTTGACGAGCCGACCGTCGGCCTGGATCCCTCCGCCAGGCGGGCGGTATGGGACCGCATTCTCGAGCTTCGTGGGCGCGGCGGCGTAACGATCTTCATGACGACGCACATGATGGAGGAGGCCGACCGGCTCTGCGACAGGATCGCCGTCATGCGGGATGGCAGGATCGCGGCCGTCGGATCGCCGCGCGACCTGAAGGCATCGCTGGGTGCGGAAGGCGCGACGTTGGACGACGTTTTCATCCGCTATGCTGGGACCTCGGTGGATTCGGAGGGGGACATACGTGAGACCGCTAGGGCGAGGAGAGTTGCCAGGCGCGTCGGTTGACGGCGCTCCGGCGAGCGGCGCGTCGAACAACGGCCATGTTGCCGCATCTCCCGGAGCGGACGGGAAAGGCCCCTATCCCGTACGCTTGGACAGCGCGCCGGAGGCGGCAGAGAGAGATGGGGGTGTGCCAACCGCCGGCGAGACCTATCCCGCCGTGGCGGCAGATGCGGCATCGGGATATACGGAGGCCCGGGCGGACGCCGATGGGAAATTGCGGCAGGAGTTCCGGAAAGAAGGTGCCGTGGACGCAGCGCGCGAGATTTGCGCCGGTCGGCGCCCGTCGCCGGCCGCGGATTTCGTCCGCAAGACGCTCGTGGTGGCGGAAATAGAGGTTCGCAAGCTGCAACACGACGCCACCGAACTGCTCGCCAGAGCCATCCAGCCCGCCCTGTGGTTTCTCGTCTTCGGCCAGGTCTTCTCCAGGATAAGGGCCATACCGACGGGCGGAATGAGATACCTGGATTTCATGGCGCCGGGCGTGCTCGCGCAGGGGGTCCTGTTCAGCTCGATATTTTACGGCATAGCGCTCATCTGGGAACGCGACCTCGGCCTTGCCCACAAGCTGCTGGTTTCGCCGATACCTAGGTCTTCCATAGTAGTCGGCAAGGCGCTTTCCGCGGGCGTCCGCGGGCTGGCGCAAGCGGCCATCGTGTACCTCTTGGCGTTCATAATGCGGGTTGACCTGCGCTGGCATCCGGCCGCCTTGCTCGGTGTGGTCATCGCTATTTTCCTAGGCGCCGCCGTGTTCGCCACGCTTTCGCTGCTGATCGCATGCCTGGTTAAGACCCGCGAGCGTTTCATGGGCATCGGCCAGCTTCTGACAATGCCGCTCTTCTTCGCAAGCAACGCCATCTACCCGCTGGAGATAATGCCCGACTGGCTGCGCTCCGTATCGGTGGCGAACCCGCTCACCTACGAAGTCGACGCCTTGCGCGGGCTGATGCTGGCCGGAGGTGAGCCGGCCTTCGGGATCGCGACGGATCTGGCGGTGCTCCTGGCTTTTGCGGTGCTCCTGAGTGCCGCGACATCGGCGATCTACCCCAGGGTAGCGATCTGAATTACCGCCGCCGCAGTACGGATCGCGCGGCGATGGTACATGCTCGCCGATGCGGTATAGTATATTGCGGTGCGACGGGAGGGCGAATACGGCCTTGGCCTGCTCTTCTCCCATCCCAGTTCCTCCGCCGGCTCCTACGGCCAGAACCTTCGGCCAGATACAGTAAAAGTTACGGTCGCGGTTTGTGGTATTGGCGTCTTTATGGTACATTATCTTTTCAGGTTATAGCCGACGAGGCAGGGGGGAAGCAGCAAAGGCGGGCGGAGATATACGGATATATTCTGATTTGAGGAGGTCCCCGGCAGGGTGGAAATCTACTTTTGCGCCAAGTGCAATTCGCGCCTTACCGATACGGATCTAGAGCGCGGCACGGCCGTCCAGGTAGGCGAAGAGGTCTACTGCCGCAAGTGCTCCCCTGTGATCCCTGTCGGTCCGCCGCCTAGCGCGAGGAAGCCCGGACAAACCAACAGGGGACTGGCCGTCAAATCGTCGGGGCTGCGAGGCGCGACGCGGGGGCCGAGGGAAAGCGGGATGAGGCCGCCGACCCGTTCCACGCCAGCCTACGCGCATCCCGCAAGATCCAGCTCTCGGACGCCTGTGCCTTCCTCCCAAACCGCCGCACGAAACACTCCACCCGCCGCTAGGCGGACGCCGCCCGCTGTCCGCCGCACGCCGCCACCTCAACCGGCCGATGCCTCCGACGCCGTCGGCGCGCCTCCGACGGGGCAGGCACCGGCCCACCCCCCTGAACCGGGAAAGACGCCTACCAAGGGCGCGACGGGCGCGATCCCGGTCGTCGCGAGGGGAACCGCCCCATCCGAGGCGGCGAAGAAGACGGGCCGCGCCAAGGCCATACAACCCAAAGAGAAAAGTAAACCCAGCATCCTTAAGTCCGCCCTCATCGGCCTTGTTGTTGGCGCGATCGTCGTCTTGCTGTACTGCTTTTTTGCAAACAAAGGGTTGATTGGCCGAGACATGAAACGATCCCTCCCGCCTTCGAAGAGCGACGGGAAACGATGACCGCATCGGCGAGGGTCCGGCTGGCGGCATGGCAATATTGGAAGTTAATCTGTTGGGCGGAAAATACCGGGCGCGGTTTGCTATGCGCGACACCGGTTAGATCCCTTCCCGAATCGTTTCCAGAAACTCGGCGTCGTCGCGGTAGGCGTCGAAATCGCTCTCTGAAGAGGCCGCCTTGCGGAACGGCGGATGCATCGCCACCGCCTTCCGCAGGCATGCCAGCATCTTATCCCGCATCCCCGCCAGACTGTAATAGCACGCGAGATTGTAAAACAACAGGGCTTCCTCCGGGTTAGCGGCCAGGCAACGTTCCAAAGACTCGATGGCCAGATCCAAGCGCCCGGTCCTTTTATAAGACCAGCCTAGCCCGATAGCCGCCCGGACATCGTACGGTTTCCGACGCCTGGCGATCTCGAACTTTTCGATAGCCATATAGTGCTGCCCTAGCGAGCGGTAATATTCGCCCCAGAGCAGATCCCTCTCCAGCGGCAGGAAATCAGTCTCGTCCGCACGTTCCAGTCTATCTCGGGCGTGGCGGTACATCCCAAGCTCGAGATATCCTTCTGCCTCTATGAGCCACCGGCGGACCCTGGCTTCCGTGGCTTCCTTCATGGCGCGGTGCCTTTTTATTTCCTCTCTAAAACGTCCCCTGCATATTGGCCGATTCCTGGATATTATTTAGCCCATGGGCTTTTCGATATCCAGCCGGCCTCGCCCCCGCGCCCTGGTGCGTGGCCGTAAATGCGCAACGTTTATAGTTCGGATGTCGGTGCGGTTTTCCTGAAAGGGCTTGCCGGAGAGCTTTTGCTCCGGGGCGCGACGAAGGCGATATCCTTTAAGCGGAAAGAAAAGATGCTTATCCGCGGTGCCGAGCCATCTGCGCATCTACGGCCATGCCCCTCCTCGCGCCTCCGCGCCGAAGGCGAATACGGCGGGGCGAATCTTTGTGTAACCGTGTATGATAATGAGGATGAACGGCAGCCGCCGCCAGCGGCGGAGGTAAAGGCGGAGGTGAATCGAGTGGCGCGCGGGAGACGCA
>CALKMO010000267.1 GCA_937991785.1 uncultured bacterium
CATATCCCAAGCTCGCTTCTGTATCTCGACCGCGTAGGGGCCGATTATGGCCGCCTCTTTTTCGTGCGCCTTCGCCGCGAAAAGGGTGCCGTCGCCGATGGGAACGAATTGCGGCGGTATCTTCGATGCCGGGTCGCCCAGTATCTTGTCCAGGACTCTGAGAGTGTTGTAGGCCCAGACGTTGAATCCGTTCATCCTGTAGGATCTATCGATGTGTTTGCGTCCTTCCCATTCCTCGCCGAGCCGGGCGAGGCTCATCCCGAGGCAGTAGTGGCTGCGCCAGTAGTCAGGGTCAAGGACCGATGCCTTTCGGAAATATTCCAGCGCGTGGCGGAAGCGGCGCCTGCGTTCGAGCGAATCGCCGATCGTGCAGTAAAGCTCAGCGTAACGAGGGTTTACGTCCAGCGCCCGCCGGCATGCCGCATCGAACCCGTCCGCATCCCCCTTGGCCATCGCCAACGCGGCCAGAAGAGACAGGGCGCGGAGGTGGTTCGGATTGACCTTGAGCGCCTTCTCCAGGCAGGAAGCCGCCTCGGCGAACCTGCGCTCGTCCAGATATATGGACGCAAGCGCCGCGTGGGAGTCGGCATGGTTGGGGTTAGTCTCGAGCGCCTTCGATATGACCGACTGAACCTTATCGCGGTCGCCTTGTCCGGCCTCGGATATCGTCATCGCCATGCCAAGGAGCGCGTCCGGGTGTGACGGATTGACGTCCAGAACCGCCCGAAAGTGTTCGACAGCCTTCCTGAAGTCGTACTTTTCCAGCGCCAGAAACCCGGCGCGCAAGTGGGGCTCGTCGGCGAACTTACCTCGCTTCTTCAGAACCGAAAGTGTTTGGGCGAAACAGACCTCGTACGCATCTTTCGCGTTCTCTTCCTGGAAGGCCATACCGACGTACATGGGCAGGAGCGGGTCTGCGATCCCGTCGGATGTCAGCTCGTCGAAGTTATCCTCCCAGTACTTGAAGAAGAAATCAGTCAGCTCCTTCGATAGCTTCCTGTCTCCGGTCGCGTCGGCAACGAGTTTACGGAAGGCCTTGGCCCTGTAGCTCTTGGCGTCGGCCGCAACAGCCGCGTCGAAGGCAGCGGCCGCCTCAGCGTAGCGGCCTACGTCCGCCAACAGCTCTCCTTTCAACGTCAAGGCGACGGCGTCACGGGGCGAGGATTTCAGCAAACCTTCCAAATCGCGCAGCGCCGAGGCATACTCTCCTACAGCCCGCTTGGCCCTCGCCATCCCCAGGACGGCGGCCGCCTTTTCGGCTACGGACTGATTTGCCGCCCCTCCGGCCGTTACGCCCGATTTGGATGCTTTGCCAGGACCGGCGGATCCTTTCCTCGAAGTTTCTTCTTCTCCGGAATCGCCTTTCCCCCCGACCCCTGCCTCTGGTTTCTCCCTTTCGCCGTCCTTCGCGGATGGCCTATCGCCAGGCGCCGGCATTCGCAGTACCTTCTCGTACATGGCGATCGCTTCCGCATATCGCCCGCGATCAAAACAGACGGCCGCTTCCTCCATAATGTGCTCGGCGGAGGTTTGCTCCTCTGCGCATATGTATCCGGCCCGGAGAAACAGGAAAGCGGCGATGACGATCGCGACCGCTACGGCCGCAATAGCCGCCGGCATCGCCGGAGCCGGACATCCCTCCGGCCGGCTGGACGGCACGCATCTTAAGCTGTTCAATGCTGGCTGCGGCGCGGCTTCTACGCGCGGTTTCATTTCGGCCATCTAGAAAGCCCCCCGTAATGCCGACGCTCCGCAATGCCGGCGCGAATTAGCAGCCCGATCCAACAGGCGAAGCTGAACCCGCCGGTCGCGTACGCCGCCGGAATAGTAGCCTGTTTCCCCCTGAACGGGACGGAAAAACAAGGCGCATCAACGCACGCCCCCTAAATTTTAGACGCTCAAGGCGAACATTCTTTCTTTTTTTCGATCGTCGTACGGCGAAGCCAGCATCGGCTGCGTGCAGAGCGCGTCCGGACATTTTCTCGGCCGCACTTTGATGTGGCGGATGAGTTGCCCGGCAGTCTCCAGTTGGGCTGGTATGGTTCTTTGATATCCTTCCCGTCGGCCAAGCCACTAACGGCTGTCCATGCACGTTGGGGAGACCTCCTCCCTAGAGAGATGGAACCTCCTCAGCAACAGCTACTCAGTTCGGCTTCGGAACGTTCCGCTTCCACTGACGGAGAACAGCGAAAGAGCATCTGCATCCGCATGCTAAAATTTTGCGCACTTACGACCATGCAGACGCTTCCGCCCCTGATCTTTCTCGAAGACTTGCTCCCTCGCCGCCTGCTACGGGCTCACATCGGCCGCGATGTCGGGTATCTCTTCCGAAAAACCAAAGCGGGATATCGGTCTTTCATCTTTTCCATAAGCTGCTGAGGACGGAGCGGAATAATAACCGAAAGCCACAGCCCGGCAGCCGAGGCTATTCCAAAGCTTCGAATCCATATCAGCTCGACGAGAAAAAGTGAGCACCCGCTTGAAGCGGGGGAGAACGGGCAGCCGGCGGGCGTATATGCCGCGTGCCGGCCTTAGCGGCTTCGAAAATGCCGCCGTTCTATACAGGCCCTTTTGCGCTCCGGCGGAAATCGTGGTAAAAGGTTCCCGCTGGGCGCGCGGCATCGGGGTGGACCGCGCCGGGGCTTTTTCCGCCCTTCCTCGCGCGGAGGAATCCGCGGGCGAGTCGCGGTTCATCAGCGCCGAACGCCCGGACAGTTGGAGTGTCGCGGGAACGCGCCGATGAGGAAAAGGCCCGAGACTTTCGCCATCAGGACCTTCGGCTGCAAGGTC
>CALKMO010000268.1 GCA_937991785.1 uncultured bacterium
CGCAACAGCAATCGCCGCCGTGCCGCTAATCCAACGAAAGACAATCTTACAGAGAGTACAGCCGCCTCCGCTCCCGCCGAATCATCCTAACTTGCGGCACTACGGTCGCCAAATCTCGATTGGAATGGCCCTGTTACGATAAGTACCCGCGCCGCACGCGCAGAACCGTTTGTGCCGCCTTAATCCGCCCCGAAAATACCGCCCCTGCCAGGTTACTGCCGGTCCCTGCACATAGGGACGATCGTATCGGCCATTTTCACCCCTTTTGCCCAGCATAATAATTTGAAATACCTATGGAATCAACATCTAAAGATTTGCTTCATTCGACGTCGGAACGCCATCCCCGAAGATTCCGGCTGCGTTGACTGCTGCGACGGCCTTAATCGGATCTTCCGCGCTTTCCGCTGCCGCTGCAGTGAGGACCCGGCGCCCGTGCCGGCCGCCTCTATTCGGCCTTCAGCTCCAGCCCCCCGGTGTTCTTGATCTCGACCTCGTAACCGGCCGGGACGCTCAGCCGATACCGCAGCTCCCGACCGCATCGCTCCCATGACAGCGAAACGTATCCCTCATCCCCGACCGGGACGCGGCCCTCGCACCATTCGATCGGCACGTCGGCCAGGCGCAGGCGCACCTTCCTGCCGGGCGCGTCCACGGCGAACAGGCCGAGCACGTCGCGCAGGATGACGCAGGCCGCGTGGGACGCGAACCCATGGTTGCAGCTCGCATGCGCGCCGTCGTTCTCCCACAGCGTCCCGGTGCGTTCCGCCATGTGGAGGTAATATCCCGCGAGCTCATCGGCAACCTTCGCGCAAAGCCCATACCGCGACAGCACCTCCAGGCGGAGGACGTTCCCGATGAACGCGTTGGCATGGTGGACTTCCGGATGCGCCTTCGTCTCCCGCCTGCGCGGGCCGAATTCGTCGCGCAGGATCCTCCACAGCTCGGGATCCCTTTCCGGATCCGCCACCCCGAAGTAGAACGCAAAGTACTGGCAGACTTCGGAGAAATTGTCCGTGACCTCGAGCCTTCCATCCTTCCGGACGGCGTTGTCGGCGTAGAATATCTCGCGCCGCGACTGCCTTCTAATCTCCCGTCTGACAGCCTCGGCTCGCCGCCGGAACGACGGGATGCCGTACATGCGCCCCGCGGCATCGAGCGCCGCGGCGTATAGCATGTTGGTCGGATAATTGACATCCTGCGTGAATTTATTGGCCTCGGACCATTCCACGAACACCCATTTCTCCAGCTTCTCCAGCAAGCCGTCAGAGTTCAGGAAGCGGTTGAAGTATCGGAAGAGCGCCAAGATCCGGTCTCGGAACGCGCCGGCCAGAGCCCTGTCGCCGGACCGGACCGCATATTCCTCGAGCTGCAACACGAAGAACATCGCCCAGTTGGGTATGAAATTTCCTGTCGGATGGTCCGACGGGTAGCACATCGGGATCATGCCATCTGGGAGGTCTGGAAACCTGTCCGGCAGCAGGAAGTCTTCGAGGAAGTTGCGTTCGATCCGGCTGCCCCCAGTCAACACGCGCTCGGCCCGCGCCGTGAAATAGCTGTCGCACAGCCAGCCCGCGCGTTCGCGCGAGGGACAATCCATGAAGATATCCACGGCGTTCTGCCGGAAAGTCTCGCGCGCCGCCTCGAAGATCCGGTTCAGCCGCCTGTCGCTGCACGCGAAATGCGCCCTGCATGCATCGGCGGCCGCATGCTCGCGCAGCCTGACGCCGGATACTTCGCAATCCCCCTTCGCCGCAGCGATTTTCAGGTACCTTAACGTGTAAGGCTCGAATGTCTCTATCTCGTAGGTCCCGGGTTCCACCTCGACGCCTACCGCCGCCGTCGAGCCGTTGCGGCGGAAATCCACGTCGCCGCCCGGCGAAAGTATCTCGTCGAACGTGAAATGCAGTTCGGACCCCCGCCTCGCCCTGATGCGCGCGGCGATCGAACCGGTCAGGTTGACGCCGAAATCCAGTATCCTGTACTCGCCCGCCCTAAGCTGCACGGGGCGGTTCGGGGACCATGGCTCGTCCAGCGGATCGCGGGAAACCCGCCTCAGCGACTGGACGCGATCCGACAGCAGGACTTCGATCTCGCCCTCGCGGTAACCCTTGAACGTCGGGCCGACCCGTTCGAGCAGAGGATCCTTCCTGTAGTCGGGGCGGGAGCGCGGATCGCACGGCTCCATCCTGCCGGCTGCTATCTGCCGGACCGGCTGCCGCAGGTCCATGCACGGCGGCGGCACGCCGCGCGGCAGCAGGCGCTGGCGCGGCAATGTGGCGCAGCGTTCGCCGCGGAATTTCGCGTCCGGGTCCCGGATCCACGAATCGAAGCCGGGCCGGAGCGCGTAGACTTCGACGAAACCGCGCTGCGAGCTGAAGCGTTGCGCCCGGCGGATGCGGCAATCGAGCATCCGGCCAGCGAACCGGCGCCCTTCGCCGCCTGTGGAGGCCAGGACCTTTCCGCCCGCCACCAGTTCGGCCTGAAGAAATCCGGGGCCGTTCGCGCGGCAGTATGAGTTCGCATGGTACGCGTTGACTTCAACGGCGACTATGTTCCTCCCCGGCCTCAGCAGCTCGCCGACATCCCATTCGTCCACTCGTTCGAACCCGTGCGGTCCCCTCGCAGGCCCCCGGCCCAGGAATTCCCCGTTCACCCACGCTCGGTAGAACGATCGAGCCGTCACGCGGAGCACGGCCCCGGTCCCGCCCCCCGCCGCCCTGAAGACGGCTCGGAATCCGGCCGATGCATTCATCAGCCCCGCGGCCCTCAACGGCCATATCGGCCGCGCGGATCGGAAAAACGCCCCGGCGCGACGACCGGTCGCATCCCGGCACATTCGCGAACCCTCCGGATTATCCTCCCCTCGACTTATGGCGAAACCCAATGTCTATCGTTGCTCTGACGCGGACTTTCGTGCCGTTAAAACGCATTGCGCCCCACGATGGCGGATGGACGACCGCATCGCGGCGGCCGCGACCGCATTTCGAAGGGCATTCCCTGCCATCCCTTCTCCCGATCGGAAAGGGCGGGGCGGAAGGCTGTAGTTCTCCACCCCTTTATCGAGCCGGTTGTGGAATCGGGTCGCGCATCACGACGCGACGTCAGGGCATTTTTGCGCTATCCGCCCCTTCCATGTCCGGTAAGAGTCATTACGGCTTTCGTGACGTTGTCGCCCATCTTCGTGGAGGTTTCCTGCTTTACTATCCCATCCAGCGGCACGTCCGGGCACATCCACGTCTTCGATATGGTCTCGACTCCCCCCGGAGCAACTTTCATCTCGACCCATCGGCACTTGTACTTTTTCCCGCCAACCTCGATTTCCTCCTCGCCTTCCTTAATCTCCGGTTTTATCGTCCCTTTGCCGGCTTCGGGAGGCAGATAAGACGAAAGATCTATTTTCTGTTCCGTGGGCGGGATTTTCATGCCGCCGGCCTCTATTACCGTGGCAATGGTTACGGACTTTTCGTCCACGGCCTTGACTTCCCTGCGTATCTTTGTGGACATCTTTGTTCCTCCCGAGTCGGTCTCGGTGATATGTTCGACCCAGTCTCCGACCTTAGCTCTGGCATAAGGGTTCTTGGATTCGCCCGCCTCGCCCGTCGCCTTCGGCGGGGCCGCGTCCTTCGGCTTGCCCTTGGCATCTCCGCCGCATCCAGCAGCGAAGACCGCCGACACGATCGCCGCACAACCTGCCGCCGCCATCCGGA
>CALKMO010000269.1 GCA_937991785.1 uncultured bacterium
TTTGTGTCTCAAACGCGATCTTTAGCCTTTCGGCGGCCGGTTCGATCATCCAAAATCCCATAAAAACGCATCCGATCGCCTTTTCGACACCATCTTCCCTCTCAGCCTCGCTCTCTTCCAACCTACAGCGCAACCGGCTCGAACGCTACCCGCTACATCGCCAGCGGCGGCTGAATCCTGCGAGATGAAGCTGGAGCCGATCGCACCGGCAATCCAGGAAAACTAAAAGCTGAAAGGAGAAAAATGCACAATCACTTAAACACTACAAGCTGTATATTTTTTATAACTTACTCCTATTAATAGCAGATAGCCTTTTTGTGCACATTGTGCAAAAAGTAGGCAGGATAAAGATTTTTGTTAAAAAACTAATTGCATCCTTCTTAAATGCCGATAAAGATTAAAGCATCCTCGCAAGTGGTTATGTTGCGTGTAATTTTGCATGCAGCAAGCCGGGAGGATTTAACACCCGTGCGGGGAGCAGCAAAATAATAAGGCGGGCATGTTCTCCCAACGCGCTTTCGGGGGGAAAAGAAAAAGGAATCTGGAGGGGATAGCCGCAAGGGTTCGACGGGCTCGAGGTCGGAGGGCGAGTCCGGTTCGAGAACGCAAGCGCGGCGAGAGAGAAGAAGAGGAGGAGTAACATGAAGCGAGTTTCGTTATGGCTTTCGACACTGGTGTTGCTTTTGGCGACGTCTCTGGCAGGGGCTGGGGAGGATCTTTCCGCCACAGTGAAGAAGGAGGTGGAGAATTATCTGGCTACCCGTGGAGGAGCTGCGAGGGAGGGGGACGTATCCGTCGGGTGCGGCAAGCTGCAGATCGGCGGCTTGGTGCAGGCATGGTTCCAGTACACGCAGAACGACAACAAGAGGAACTGGCGTTACGACGACGACCCGACCTTATACGCGGGAAGCCATCCGCCGAACGAGATGAACGATAACGACACGTTCCTCGTCCGGCGCGCGCAGATATCTCTTGGCGGCAGGATCACTCCGGAGGTCAGTTATTACGTGATGATAGACGCGGCCAGGCGAGGGGATGCCGGCGAATACACCTCGCCTGTCCTGCAGGACGCCTACATAGACCTCGACCTGGTCAAGTGGCATACGATAAGGGTCGGGCAGTTCAAGCGGCCGATCGGGCGGGAGGCGCTGCTGGACAACGGGAAGCTGCCGCTGCCTGAGCGCGCCGGGCTGTCGCTTTCGCCGTTGGCCGGGTTGGCTCGCGACGCCGGCATAATGCTGACTCAGGAGTTCAAGGACACCGTAATGGACTGGTACACACTGCAGGTGGGTTTGTTCAACGGGGCGGGGGCGTTCGACCAGCTGCCGACCAACCGGCTGGACGACAACGACTCGTTCGATATTGTCGAGAGACTGGTGGTGCGGATCTTCGGCAAACGGGGCGCTTTCTTCCGCAACGATCAGATCGGCAGGCTAGAGATCGGCGTATCCCGCTTGGACGGCAAGCAGGGCGAGACCATGCTGGCCGCCGATACCGTTGCGGCGAACGGCCGGCCGAACAGGGCCACTTGGCACTACACCACGGGCATCGACCTGGAATATCGCTATGCGTTCAAGGAGTTCGGTGAATTCTGGCTGATGGGCGAATGGCTGCAAGGGACGACCAACCGCCCGCTGGCGGGGACCTTCTCCGGCGACGCGACCGTCGCCGACGATCAGATCGCGAAGGTGTACGGCTGGTACGGGATGATCGGCTACAGGCTTGGCGGCACCAGGAACGTCCATCTGGATCGCCTGGAGCTCGTTTTCCGCTACGATCAGTGGACCGACATGGTGTTCCCCGGGGCGGCGATCCCGCAGCATCCGGTCGAGTTCAGCACCAGGACCTACACCGGCGGCATCAACTACTACATCAAGGGGCACAACGCGAAGGTGCAGGCCGCCTATTCGTGGGTTGACGATCCGAACCAGGACGATTGGAAGGAAAGGTGGAATATCCGCGAGTGCAGGAACGACGTGTTCCGGCTTGCATTCCAAGTCGCCTTCTGACCGACCTCTCGGTTGCGACCAAGGAACGGCCCGGGTAATCGGATCCCGGGCCGTTTTCTTTATAGTGCGCGGCGGGCGTTGTGCGGCGGCCCTATGTAGCGTAAAATCGTCTCAATCGCCCACGGTCGGACGCCGGAGGACGGCCCCGCGAATTCGACCGGGAAGCAAAGCGCCGCGATGAGCCGCCGCCGATTCCCGAGGCGCCTGCGGATTCGTTTTAGGTCCCGAGGGCAGGTCCATGCGTGAACTATTCCTGATGGATGTAGACCTGAGGCGCGTACCGTTGCTGGAGACGGACGTGCTGGTTATAGGCAGCGGTATAGCCGCCCTTGAGGCGGCGCTAGCCGCGGCGGAAACGGCGTCAGTGCTGATAATCACTAAGGCCGCACCGGAGGAGAGCAACACATTCTACGCCCAGGGGGGAGTGGCCGCGTCGCTCTCGCCGGAAGACGACCCGGAAAAGCACATCCGCGACACGTTGGTCGCCGGAGTCGGTCTATGCGACGAGGCGGCGGTCCGGAAGATGGTGTTGGAAGGCAGGGAACGGATCCGCGAGCTCATGGCGTGGGGAGTTCCCTTCGACCGCGAGGACGGGGGCGACATAGCGCTGACTCTGGAAGGTGGTCATTCGTCCAGGCGCGTGCTGCACGCCGAGGGCGACGCGACTGGCAAAGCCATAGCAAAGACGGTGCTCGCCCGCGTCGCCGCTAACCCTAACATAACGTTGATGCCGGGCGTCTTCGCAGTGGACCTGCTCCACCACGAAAGGACATGCTACGGCGCTATAGCCTTGGAGGGCGGGGGGAGGAAGCGGCGCATACTGAGGATCGAGGCGCGCGCGACGGTGCTGGCCTCGGGGGGCGCCTGTTGCATATACCGTGAGACGACCAACCCGGACGTCGCCACCGGGGACGGAATGGCTATGGCCTACAGAGCCGGCGCGACCCTGGCGGACATGGAATTCGTCCAAATGCACCCGACGACTCTATATCTGGCCGGAGCGCGCAGGTTTCTGATAAGCGAGGCGGTCAGGGGCGAGGGCGCCGTGCTGGTGAACAGGCGCGGGGAGCGGTTCATGGAAAAGGTCCACCCTCTGAAGGACCTCGCCCCGCGCGACATAGTGTGCAGGGCGATAATGGAGGAGATGGCGCGGGGCAGCGAACCGAACGTATACCTGGACCTAAGCCCCATACCGCCCGCGCGCATCCGCGAGCGGTTTCCGAACATTCTCGCTTTATGCGCCCAGTACGGCCTGGACATAACCAAAGACCGTATTCCGGTCCGCCCCGCGGCGCATTATTTCATGGGCGGTGTCAGGACCGGGCTGGACGCCTCCACCGACGTCCGCAGGTTGTTCGCGTGCGGCGAGGTAGCGTGCGTCGGAGTCCACGGCGCCAACAGGCTCGCGTCGAACTCGCTGCTGGAAGGCCTCGTATTCGGCCGCGAGGCGGGGCTCAATGCGGCGAAGATCGCCCGCGAATCGCAGGCTGGCTTTCCGGAAAGGACGATCCGGCGCAGGATCGAGCGAAAAAGGATACCGTTGGACGTCGAGGACGTGCGCAGATCCTTAAGGAGTTTGGTGTCGCGGGCCTGCGGCATATACCGCGACGGAGAGAGCCTCGCCAACGCCATAAGCATGCTCGACTTCTGGCAGCAGTACGTATACGCGGAGGAGTTTGCGTCGCCGTCGGGATTCGAACTCCAGAACATGCTGCAGGTCGCCCAGCTGGTCGCTCGGTGCGCGCTGTCCCGCAAGGAAAGCCGCGGGGCGCACCAGCGGCGGGAATTCCCGAATGCGGACGACGCCGGGTGGAAGCGCCATTCGATCGTCTCCAGGCTCGACTTCGAAAAATGATCGCGCGGAGCGATCTCTAGCGGCCGGACCGATCCCCCGCGGGCCGGCCGAGTACCCGCGCCCACGACAAACCGTTTTTGTAAGTTGGGGACGCGCGGCGCGTTTGGTATAGTTGGCCTTGGCGATCTCCGAAGGACGGGGGCGCGGCGGGCAAGCGTACGCCTACGGAATCGGCCGGACGTCGCCGCCCGCCGCGCCGGCGTATCGGAAACGATCGGAGGAGCGGGAGTTGCCGGAGGCGAGGACGCGAAAGACTGCAGCGATCCTGGCGGCTGCGGCGTGCGCCGCGCTTCACGCCGTCTTGTTTCTGGCCGCGCCGAGCGCGAAGATATTCCCGAGCGCCGCAGGTCTGGGCTTCGCCCTCGGCGCCATCGGAACCGTCGGATGGGCGTTCACCGGAGCGGCCGGGGGTATCTTCTCTCTGGCGATAGGGCTCATACACATAGTCTACTACGCCGGACACAGCCATTCCTTCCCTCACGCCTCCTTATCCGACGGGATGCCGGCGCTGCTGCTGGCGCACGCGATGGGATTTTACCTGCGCCGGCGGTTGACGCAGGAGGAGACCGAAGCGGCGCTGAGGGTCATGAACCTGGAGGAGCGGCTGAACGCCGAGGCAGAACAACTCAGGAGCCAGCGGGATTATTCCGCCATGCTTGTCAAAAGGCTGGCGAAGTTTCCGGAGCTGAGGCGTAGCTGCGAGGCCTTGGGACGATGCCTGAGGCGCGAAGAGCTGGCCGAGACGCTGGTGGAGGAGGCCGCGCGGCTCAACGAAGCCGCGAGGAGCGCCACGCTCTACCTGAAGGATCCCGAGACGAACCGTCTCCTGCTGGCGGCTTGGAAGGCCAAGCAGGAAGGCGTTCCGCCGCCGTCGGTATCCGGCGACGCACACGACCGACACGTGTTTTCGACGCGCAAACCGTTCCTCTCGGGCATGTGCGATACGCCAGGGGAGGATTCCGGCGGAAAGGATCGCGGCGATGTATCGCTCATCATCGTCCCGCTGTTGCAGGTCACGCAGGATTCGGCCGGTCCCAAGACGGAACCGTTGGGCGTGTTGAGGGTGGCATCGGCCCGGCGGGACGCCTTCTCCCGTGAAGAACTGGAATTGCTCAACATCGCCGCAGACCTCGCCGCCCTGGCCCTTTCCAACGCCGCGCTCTACGAAAAAACCGAAAGGATGGCCATGTCCGACGCCTTGACCGGCCTCCTGACACAGTACGAGTTCAGGTCGAGGCTGGCCGAGGAGATATCGCGCGCGGACCGCGACGGACGCGAAGTCGCCCTGCTGATGATGGACGTGGACCATTTCAAGCCCTACAATGATACCTACGGCCACCAGGCTGGAGACGTGGTGCTGCGGCGGATCGGGGAGCTTATGAGGGAGATGCGGAGGCCTGGGGACTTGGTGGCGAGGTATGGGGGCGAGGAGTTCGCCGCGCTGCTTATGACGGACATGGCCGGCGCCGCCGAGGCCGGAGAGCATCTGCGGGCGCGGCTCGAATCCGAGATTTTCAGGGTAGGGGAAAAGGAGACCAGGGTAACGATTTCCGTGGGGGTCGCATCCTTCCCCGCCCACTCTAGGGACGGCGAGGGGCTTATAGAGGCTGCAGACAAGGCGCTGTATGCGTCCAAGGCCGGGGGGCGCAACCGCCTGACCAGGGCCGGCGCCTGAAGCGGGGCGGCGGCTCCTCGGATTCCGGGGTTGTTGACGGGGAAGGGCGGAGAGTCGGGGGCGAACAGGGGCGGGCGCGGAGCGGCCCGGGTGGGAGACGATGCTGGATCCGTTGGGCGGGGCCATACCTTCCGTCGCCGTGCTGGCCGTCCTGGCCGCCGCTATAGCGGGGCGGCGCGGGCTGGCGATAGGCATACTGTGCGCCTCGAACGCCGGCGCCTTCCTGACGGTTTTCTCCGGCGGCATGCCGGCGAGGACTGCGCTGGCCATGTATCTCGGCGCGGATCTGCTCGGCGCGACGATGGTTCTCGGAGTCTCCTACGGGAGGCTTTGGATCGCGGAGGCGGCAGGCAGGGCGGAGGAGCTGGAGGAAAAGCTTAAGACCGTGGAGGAAGAGGTCGCGCGTACGCGGGCCGATAACGATCGCGGCGACCGCGCCGCGGCCGGCCGCAAGCAAATATACCATGTCAGCAGGCGGTTGGCGCCGATACTGGACATCGGCGATCTGCCCAGGGAAATAGGGAGGTGCGCGGAGCTTTTCTTCAAATACAGGCGGGGAGAGCTGGTCCTGGTCGGGAAAGACGGCGATGGGTACAAAACGCTCCAGGCCTTCGATCTCAAGACAGGCGCCGGCATATACGCCGATCCGGACTTGATGGCCGAGATGGAGGCGGAGGGCCTGGCCGGTCGGTTCGGCCTGCCGAAGGCGGCATCGGCATCCTCCGCCCTCCTGCCGGTGGTGTCGGCTGAGGGCGAAAGCGGCGGGGGAAAGGACAGCATCGGGCTGAAATGCGCCATGGCGGCCGGGGACTTTTCGCGGGTGATCTATCGAGAGTGGACCGGGGAGCCGCCGCCCGGCATGGAAGGCGCGGCGCGCAACTTCGCCTTGATGCCCTTTTCCTACAGGGGCGAGCCGGCCGGGTTCGTGGCGCTATGGGATATCGAGGGCAAGCCCGAAACTGTCGGAGAATCGGCCTCGGAAATCGAGGGAGCGCTGCTGGCCTTGAGCCAACCGGTGGATCTCGCCGTCCAGAAATGCCTGCTGTACCGCGAAATAGAACGCCTCAGCCGCACGGATCCCTCTACCGAGGTCTACAAGCGGTGGTTCTTCCTCAGGAGGATGCACGAGGAGCTCGAGCGCTCGATGCGGCTCGGTGCGCAACTCTCCCTCCTGATGATAGACATAGACCATTTCAAGAACTACAACGACGCGTATGGCCATCAGGTGGGCGATGCCGTGCTGAAGCGCGTCGCCTCGTTCCTTAAGGGAAACGTCCGCGCCCAGGACCTTGTTTGCCGGTACGGCGGCGAGGAATTCATGGTTGGCTTGGTCCAGACTTCCGTCGAGGGGGCGGCGCAGGTCGCCGAGCGCATACGCAGGTCCGTCGAAGCGTTCGAATTCGACGCCGGCGGGAAGAAGACGCACATAACCGTATCCCTCGGCGCGGCGTCCTTCCCTTCCCACGCCCGGAATCTCGACGATCTCATAGCCCGGGCCGACGCAGCCCTTTATCGAGCGAAGCGGGAGGGCAGGAACCGTACGGTTGTGGCCGATTGACCGCGGCGGCGCCGCCGGGGACTCGGGGGAAGCGCCTACTCCCCGCCGCGCCGGCTGGACACGTATCGCGGCTACGGACCTCGTCGGGCCCGCGCCGCTGGCAGGCCGCCGGCCGGGCAACGGGCCGGGATGCAATCGGGCGGCCCGAAAATGCCTTCGGCACCCCGCGGCCCGTCTACTCTCAGGAACGCTCGGCACGCGATGGGAGGAAGAGAAACGAATGACTATCACGAGCCTTTGCGTTGAGCGGACGGAGATAGAAGGGCGCCGGCCGGCTCCGAAAATCCCGCAAGCGCCGTGGGTCGCTGCCGCTGCGGCCGCGATGGCGATGATTTACGCCTCCCCGGCGCGCCCCGAACAGGGACCGCCCGGTTCCGGCGGGGCGGCAGAGGCGGCGGGCGAGGCCGGGAAGGAAAACAAGCGCCCCGAGCCGAGAGACCTGTCGCGGCAGCTGAACGTGCTGCTGATGCGCCTGAACGGCGCCGACGAGCGTTCCCGCAAGGAAGCGCACTCGCTCCTAGTCGAAGTCGGAGGCCCGGCGGTAACGGCGTTGGAGGCCCAGGCGCGAAGCTTGGATGCGGAGAAGGCCGCTCGCGCAAGGGCCGTGCTCGACGAGATCCGCAGGAAGGCCGATACGATGATGAACGAGGCCGTAACGGCCGAACACGCCAACGCCCTTAAGCCTATCACGGCCAAGGATGTCGAGGCGGTGCGCGACAAGTATAAGCGCGTGGCCGAATACGCTCCGCCCGGAATGACGAGGCAGGCGGCTATTCAACGGGCGCAGGCGGCGGAGCGGGATATAGAGGAGATAAAGCGCGGCGAGAGCCGGATGAAGACTATCGAGGAGCAGCTTAAGAAGGACCTCGAGCCGGAGCTGCGCGCGTATTACCTCAAGTCGAAGGCCGAGATACTCTTGAAGTCGAACCGCTTCCGCGAGGCGTTCGACGCCGCCGAAGGCGTGTTGGCCGGAACGCCCGGATCCAAATGGACATCCTTCGCCCTGCTGATGAAGGCGAAGGCGGCGGCCGGCCTGAAGGATCGCAAGACGTTCGAGGAATGCGCTCGGGCCATAATAGAGAATCACCCTTACGGGGGCGACGGGCCGGCGGCGTACGAGCTGTTGATAGACCACGGGGAGTTCCGCGGCGACGCCAAGGGGACGCTGGAACTGGCCCGCCGCTTCCACAGGACGTATCCCGAATCGGAGGCGGCCCTGAACAAGCGCCTCGACGTGCTGGACTGGCTGATGGAGGACAGCGGCGAATATGCGCTCTGCGCCGAGGAGTGCGACGCGCTGCTGGCGGAGGTGCCGCTTTCGCGGCTGCGGTTCGACGTGCCATACATGGCGGCCAGGTGCTACGAGTACGCGCTGGAAGACTTCGATAAGGCCGAGCGGAATTACAGGATTATACTGGAAAAATTTCCGGAATCGGCGCAGGGCGAAGTAGGAGATATTGCGCGGAGGGGATTGAAGCGTGTGGCGGCCAAGCGCGAGCAGAAGGCCAGGGGCGAACCGATCATACCGGCGATACCCGAGGCCGATCGGACCAAGACGCCGCACAACTCCTTCTGGACCTTCGTGCGCGCCGTCAGGACCAGGGATGAGGCGATGATAAGGGAATGCGTGGTGCCGGCCGAGCGCGACCTGATGTGCGAGCGCGTCAGGGAACCGTCGGATTCTCTGCGCGCCGAGTATACGTTCGCCGATTTCAAGCCGTCGCGCGACGCCCGCGAACACCAGGGGCAGGTGCTGCTCTGGATAAAGGTAGAGACGCCGGACGCCCCCGAGCCGGACGACTTCCTCGCAAGGTTCGCGAAGGAAGGCGACCGTTTTTTGTTGACCTTCGCCAGACCCGAGCGGCCAGCGCGCGGCGAAAAGTCGCCGGCGAAAGACGGCAAGGGTGAAGGAAGCGGCGCGCGGCCGGGTGCGCCTTCCGGGAAGATGAGCCGGTCCGGCGCGGGCCCAGAGGTCCGCGACCCCGCGAATAATACGCCGCAGGGAACGGAAAAGAAGATGTCGGAGGGACCGGATGTCGGAAGGCCGGCTGGGAAAGGAGAATAACGGCTCCCGCCCGGCGGAAGGATGCGGCGAACCGGGAGCCCGCGCGGCAGAGGAACCTCTTCCGCCGCTGAAGGATACGGCGGAAGCCCGCAAACATGTTCGCGGCGCCGGCGCCGCCGATGCGAACCCAGCCGGACAGGCGCCGGCCTCCCTCGGAAGCGGAACGGCGTTCGACCCGGAGTTGCGCCCGGACGATATCCCTGCGCCCTTGGATGCCGGCCACGTCTACGGGCTTGCCGGTCCGCTGGTAGTCGAAATCGGTTGCGGCAAGGGCAGGTACCTGTTGGCGCGCGCTGCTGCATCCCCTTCCGTCCCTTTCTTGGGGATAGAATACGCCGCCAAGTACCTGCGCATAATGAAGGAGCGCGCCGCGAAGAGAGGGCTCCGCAACGTCAGGGTAGTCCGGACGGAGGCGGCATCGTTCATAGAACGGTTTCTGTCCGATGGGAGCGTCCGCGAGCTGCATGTGTATTTTCCCGACCCTTGGCCGAAAAGGCGGCATCATAAAAGGCGCCTGTTCTCGCCGGATTTCGTATCCGATATCCTCAGGGCGCTGACGCCCGGCGGCACAGTCTATTTCGCGACAGATTTCACGGATTACTTCCGGATCGTGGCGGACCTCCTGAAAACAGCCTTCGAGGTGGAAGTGCTCGCCGGCCCGTGGCCCGATTCGCCGTTCGGACGGACCAATTACGAGATGAAGTACATGGCTGAAGGCAGACCGATCATGAGGGCAATAGCCAGGAAACGAGGCTAGCTTCCCAGGGACTGTCCCCCGCAGTCCGCCGAGGAGCAAAACCTGTCCAGGCGGAGGTGCGGCACAGGCCCGCGTACGGAGGAAAGCGGATGGGCGTACTTCTCTACATAGATCCTTTTTCCGGAGCTTCGGGCGACATGTTCGT
>CALKMO010000270.1 GCA_937991785.1 uncultured bacterium
AGGCGACGCCGGCCGGCGCCTTTCGCGTAGTTGACCGCGTCGTGAACCCCATGTACACCGCGCCGGACGGTTCCACAATACCCGGAGGCCGCCCCGAAAACCCCATAGGATCGAGATGGATCAAGTTCGCGCCTTCCCTCGGCATCCACGGGACGAACGAGCCGGAGACCATAGGCAAGCCGCTGTCCAAGGGCTGCGTCCGGATGCGCAACGAGGACGTCGAGTGGCTCTACGACTTCCTGCCGCCGGGATCGGTCGTCGTCATCTATTGATCGCCTGCCCCCGACCGTCTTCGGGCGCCCCCGCAGCGCACGCAACCGGGCGCCGCGAAGACCTTTTTCGCGAAAGGGGTCCGCCGTTAATATTCCGTGTTCGAACCGAGCGGCCGCGCAGCATAATGAGGGGCCGGCGGCAGGGCCGCGCCGGAGCTGCGATTGCGAGACGGGGGGATGGGGAGCGGAGGCTGCGGGCCCCGGCCGGGGGGGGACGGGTATGCCGCGCACGGGGGGGCTGGCCGTCAGGATAACGGCGCCGTTCGCTGCGCTTTTCGCGGCGGCCTTCGCCGCGACCGGCGCTTTGATAGCATTCGCCGTGGCGCGGGATGCCGAGGAACGAGCGCATCGCGAGATGCGCTTCGCCCTCAGCGTTGCCGCCAATCCGCGCGTGGGCTTCGCGCTCACCGATCAGCTCCTGAAGGGGATACGCCACTATGCCTGCCCCGCCGTTCCGGAAGGGCGGCTGGAATTCCTGGCCTTCCGCCCGGATGGAACCGTCGCGGCCTCCACCTTCGACGATCCGGCCGGCGACCCTTTGGCCGCCGCCGTCGCGGCGCGTTACCGCGAGGGCGGGTTCCCTGGCATGGAGAAGTACGCGGCGGCGGGCGAGCCGGGGGGGCTTTCCGGCGAAACGGCGTCTGCCAGGCTCTCCGTAGGCATCGAGACATACCACGTCCTTTACACCAGCCGGGTGGATCCGGCGCCGCGAAGGACGGACCTGTTCCTGCTCTACTCCGACGCCGGCCTGCGCGCCGCCAAGCGGCGCATCCTTCGCCCCTTCCTGTGGATCGGCGTACCCGGCATCCTGTTGACGGCGGCGGCTGGCGCGTGGATAAGCGGGCGCATAGCAAGGCCGATGCGCACGCTGGCGGAAACCGCAAGGCGCATCTCGAACGGCAGCCTGGACGAGCGCGCCGCAGTCGAAAGCCGCGACGAGATCGGCGAACTGGCCGCGGCATTCAACGATATGCAGGAGGGGCTCCGGAAGGCGCGGGAGTCGCTGGTCAGGAACGAACGGATGGCGGCGCTCGGCATGTTGGCCGCAGCCGTGGCCCACGAGATACGAAACCCCCTGACCTCAATACGCATGACCATCGAGATGCTTGATGAAGAACGCCTCGGTCCGGACGGATCGGAGGCCAAGCGGATACTGCTGAACGAACTCGATCGCCTGAACATCCAGCTCGATTCCCTCCTGGCCTTCGCCGGCCGCTCAAAGCCCGCCCCGGCACCGGCGAACGTTAACGCGCTGATCTCCGATACGCTGCGCCTCCTGGCCCGCCAGCTCGAACATGCCCATGTGAACGTCAAGGCCGAGTTGGCCCGGGACATGCGCAAAGTCCCCCTCGATGCAGGCCGGATCAAACAGGTCCTGCTCAACCTCTTCATGAACGCCGTCCAGGCCATGCCGCGCGGCGGAACGCTGGCCGTCAGGACCTTGCATTCGGGGGAGGAGGTAGTCGTCGAGGTCGAGGACTCCGGGGTCGGGATACCGGAATCGGACAGGGAAAAGGTGTTCGGCCCGTTCTTCACCACTAAGGAGGCCGGAGGAGGGCTGGGGCTGGCGATATCCAAGCGCATAATGGAGGATCACGGCGGCACGATAAGCTTCGAAAGCCGCCCGGGCCGCACCGTCTTCAGGATCTCGCTGCCCGCGCGCGGCCGGTTTCCGGCAGAGACGTGATCGCTTGCCGCCACAGGCTCCCTGGACTCATGGCCTTAGCGCCCAATCCGGAAATGTCGAGCGTCTGCGCGGAGCGGCCTCTTACAGCGCGTAACAGGAGCGTGCGCCGTGCGGGGCGAAGCATAGGCCTTCGGGCTTGCCGCCTCGGCTGGCAACCGCCGAAACCCGGGCGCGGATCCGCCCGCGGCGAAACCTGCAAAAGTTTTTTTGAACCGCCGGCGCGACGCAAGGGCGCTTATTGCGGTATCCTCGGCGGGCCGGGCGAAAGGAAGGCGCGGACGGCTATCGCCAGTTTGCCGGCGCCCGAAAGGCCGACGCGGGTCCTGTAGACGGCCAGCGGATCGGCAGCGATCCGCGACAATATGCCCCAGTATATTTCCATCATCGTCCTCAGGCCCGCCTGGGAATCGCGCCCCACGAGGCCGAAGAGCGGCAGCGCCCTGACGTAGTATCCCTTCGCCCTTTCGGCCTCAAAGCTTATAAGCTCCCCCACGCGATCCGCGGGCCGGCCGCCGGCGAGCTCATCTTCGGAAACCCCGAAGCGCCTCAGGTCTTCCATGGGCAGGTAGATGCGTCCGAGCCCTCCGTCCTCTCGGATGTCGCGCAGTATGTTGGTGAGCTGGAAGGCCACGCCGCACGCCTCGCCGAAATCCAGCGCGCTCTCGTCGGAAAACCCGAACACGTGGAGGCATACGAGTCCCACCACGGAGGCCACGCGGTAGCAGTATCGGTAAAGGTCGTCGAAGGTCTCGTATCGCGAAACGGACAGGTCCATCTCGACGCCGTCCAGCAGCTCGTCGAAGTAGCGCCTCGGTATGGAAAAGCTTTCGACGGCATGGCGCAGGGCGGGCCAGAGAGGGCATGATCCCATCCTGCCGTCGAGCGCCGCGTGCAGCTCCTCGCGCCATTCCCGCAGCGCTTCACTCGCCGACGCCTTTCCCGCCGCATCGGACGTATCCGGCGCGATCCCGGGCGCTCCCGCCGTGCCCGCCGCGCCGGCCCCGCCGCCGGCGCCGCGGGGAACCGCCTCGGCCTCGGCAGTCCGATCCGCCAAGTCGTCGCTGTGGCGCATGAAGGCGTATATGGCGCAGAGCGCGTCCTTCTTCTCGCGCGGCAGCAGCGGGAAGGCATAGTAGAAGTTCCTGCCGCGCCTGCGCGACAGTTCGCGGCAATACCTTATCGAAGCCGCGAGATCGCTGTTCGCCGCGGCACCGCACGCCATATCGCCTCCCGGCCCTATGCGGACGCGCGCGGTTACGCGCCGCGGTACTCGCACCGCGTCGTGTCCGTCTCCCGCACCGCTATCCGGCTCAGCGCAGGCAACTTCGGCTTTATCCTCTCCCACAGCCACCTGGCCAGGTTCTCGGCCGTAGGGGCCCCGATCCCTGGCAGGGCGTTCAGGTCGCCGTGGTCGAGGTATTCGTCCACGATCGGCCTGACCGCCGCGGCTATGTCGCCGTAATCCATCAGCCACCCGCGCGCCGGATCCACCTCGCCCTCCACGGACACCTCCAAGCGGTACGAATGACCGTGCACGCCTCGGCACTTGTGCCCTTCCGGCGCGCTCGTCAGCCTGTGCGCCGCCTCAAAACGGAATTCCTTCGTGAGCTCTACTCGCATCCTTCCGGCTCCCTTGTCTCCCTCCCATTCCGTCCTCCGCGCCGGCTCTAGTTCTATTGAGATCGCACGCCGCGTCCAGTCCATCGGCCCGCGCGCCTCGGGACCGTCCGCATCGCCTCAGCATCGCCGCCGGGCGCACAGTCCAGGCGTCGGGCTCCCAAAAGCCGGGTACCGGACGCAAAATTCCGGATGCCGGGCTGCGGAAGCCAAATCCCGATAGGCCGGGTTCCGGATGCCGCGCCTGGAACGCCGGCATCAGGACCCCGGGCGCGCGCGATTATTGCTTCCGCGCAGCTCCGTCCATTGCCGTCAGACTCCGCGCCTGTCGGCCCCCCATATGTACTTGTGAAGCTGGAGCTGTAATCTGACGCGAAGCCCGTCGCCGAGGATCCATTCAGCCAGTCGGGAAGGCTCCATCTCGCCGTGGACAGGCGAGAACAGAGGCCTCGAGCGATCCTCGAGCCCGAACCGGCGCACCGCGTCCCTGGCCCACTCGTAGTCCTCCCTCGATCCGATCACGAACTTCACCTCGTCTTCCGGTCCGACCAGCTCGAGGTTCCTCCACCTGACCTTGTCGGATTCGCCCGACCCAGGGCACTTGACGTCCACTATCCGCACCGCGCCTTTCGGGAGTATCTCTATGGGAAGCGACCCGTTGGTCTCGACCAGCACCTGGCATCCGGCTTCCAGGAGGCGGGTCGCAAGTTCGGGCGCGGCCGGCTGCGCGAGCGGCTCGCCCCCGGTTATCTCGGCCAGGCGGCAGCCGAACGCCCCTACCGCGCGGACGATCTCGCCGACCTCCATCTCCCGCCCTTCTTCGTATGCGTACTTCGTATCGCAGTAGCGGCATCTGAGGTTGCAACCTGCCAACCGGACGAAGGCGCACGGCAGGCCGGCGAAGGAGGACTCGCCCTGTATGCTCCTGAATATCTCGTTGACCTTAAGCCTCGACATTTTCCGGCCCCAGCCGCCCGCGTGCGGCGCGCGGCAACTGACCGCAACCGCGGCGATCCGCGCGGCGCACCACCCGGAAGTCCGGGCGCAGGCTCATTTGGTCCGCAGCAGCCGCGCCGCGATCGCCGTCGCGCCCTTCTCGCCTTTCTCGTAGGCGCACAACAGCGTTCCCGCGCCGTTCGATGCCAGGGACGGCTGCCGCTCCTCCGCCTCCGTGGCGGCGACCGGAACTCCGGCAGGATCGAGCGGTTTCCATCGGTCCACGCGGCTCGCGAACAAATCGCAATTTGCGAAGCTCGATTTCGTCTCCCCGACGATGTGATGGCGCGGCCAGACGGCCACGAACCGCTTGCCGTCCCAAGCGCTCGCGCTCTCGCCCCACGGCCACGTCTTGCGGCCGTCGCTGACATCGAGCCAGTTGTCGAGCTTTTTCCAGTTGCCGGAAGGCTCCTGGAGCGTCGGATTTTCGACCTTCCCATCGGCCGCAACAAAGGCGCACCGCATCGCGCCGGGGCCTCCCCAGCCCCAGGGATCCGGCGGCGACCTGTGTCCTACGATCAGCCAGCCTGCACCAGGAGCGGCGGAGAGGCTGAACGCCGCCTCCTTGGTGCTCCTTATGGCCATCGCGCTTTTGCCCGCAGGCTTTCCGTCCCTGCCCAGCAGGACGCAGTCGGTCGCAGAGGCGCCGTAGGCTGCCAGATAGGCGCCGCCGCCCCATGCGATCCTTACCTGGGGCGAGGCGCCGGTCTTGACCGCCGGCCCGACCTTGCCGTCGGCGGATACCTGCGCGGCGAAGCCGGAATATAGCGGCGAATCGCCCTCCAGCCCCTGCCAAGCCACCAGGAAGCCCTCGCCGTCCGACGCCACGTCCGGAAGTGCCTGCGTGCGCGGCGCTGCCGCGATTTTTATCGGTTCGGCGTCCAGCACCTTGCCATCGGGCGAAATCCTGGCCCCCAGGACGTCGAAGTCCTTCCCGTTGCGCAGGTCCTGCCAGACGACGAGGAAGACGCCGCCGCCGAACGCCGCGCGCGGCATCTCCTGAACGCCCTCGCCGCACGGAGCGACTTCGATGCCCTTCGGATCGAGCGTCCTGCCTTCCGCGTCGAGCCTGGCGGCGTACACCCTGGCCTTCCCCCCCTTCCCGTGCCAGCCCTCGCGCCATACGACCAGGAACATATCTTTCCCGAACGCCGCGCACGGCGTCGCGCGGACGTTGCCGCCGGGACCACCGGCCATCACGATCGTCTCCGCGCCAACGGATATGGAAACCGGCTCGGCGCCGCTTTCCTCCGCCGGCGTCCGTGAGGATAGCAACGCCTGAAACGCCGCCGCGATCGGGACGGCAAGGGCAGGCGCCGCTACAAGGCGCGTTATCCGCGCCGGATATCTGCGCCTCATTGCTTGACCTCCTTGCGATTGTACGCGCGCCAGAGGCCGGTCGGATGGGAACTGGCGGCCAGATACGCGCGACCCATATGATCCACGGCATTCACGGAATTCCACGTCAGGTGTATCTTCGCGCCGGGAACGCCGACCGCGTCCGCCGGCGTGCGTTCCGATCCGCCGCTCCCGCTGACCGCACGCCCTATCACCGTGCGGACCCAGCCGTCCTTCAGCCACCTGAACCGGCTCTCGTCAGGCCCGCCGACCCATAACGCCTTATGGACGGGATCGTAACAGCAATACCCGCACCCCGAATTGAAACTGGCGTGGGTCAGCGCGGGGCCGTCGGCGTTGCTGTTGTACCGCCTCTCGATATCGGTCTGCTTCTCCCTGCGCCATTCTTTAGGCTTCGGCATCCCGGCCACGGTAGTCACGACGCCGTTCTTGACGTCTATCCGGCGCGCGGCGAAGTTCCAATGGTCGGCGAGATACAGGACATCGTCATCCTCGCCCAGCGATATGTTGCCGCCAAGACCGATCAGGTTGAATTTCGCCTCCGCCAGCGGACCGTCAACGAGTTTCCCGCCGCGCAGATTCGAGCTGATCGTGACGACCTTCCCGTCCTCCAGCTTGCGCAGGCACTCGCCGTATCTCTTCCCATCGAGGAAGTAGACGGCGCCGCGCGAGTTGATGCACATGCTGCCGGGGGTGCAAAGAGTCGCCGACCTCGCCGGGCCGTCTTCGACGCCCGGCTTTCCCGGCGTGCCGGCCACTATCTCGACAAAGCGGGAGCCGTCCTCCTTGAAGACCATCCTGCGTATGCAGTTCGAGCCTGCCATGTACAGCGACTTTTCTTTCTCGTTCCAAGCCGGGCTGCCGCCGGCGACGCGCTCCGGCGGGCCCTCGAACTCCCCCCCGCCTCCCCCGACGGCCAGCCGCAGCATCCCGTCGGGCGACACCTCGACTATCCCCGCCCCGCACGCGAACCACACCGTCCCGTCCGGCGCGCAGGCCACCGCACCGGGACGCCCCAGCCCCCCCGCCTCGCGCGCCGGTCCCTGGATGAACTTGGGCCCGGCGCTGGAGTTTCCCGCGAACCGGTCAACCACCCAGTCCTCGGCGCCTTCGTCCACGACCATTAACGGAACGTTTTCGGCCGGGGCCGCGTCCTCGCCGCCGGTCCCACCGGCGCACCAGAACGCCGTCAATACCGCAGCCGCCATCGCCGGAGCGAAACGAAGCTTGCCCATATGCGCCTCCTCGATCCCCAGGTCCCAACAAACCCCATCCCAATAATACTGCAACGAGCCGCCGGCGAATACTCAAAATGCCTTGAACGGTTTTTTCTTACACAAGTACTAATGTTTTCCATCAATTCGGCTTTGTTGAGTAATTCGCGCCATAACTCTATTCGAAGCAATGAGTTGAGCGAAAAAGCATTTGCCGAGAGCCCGCGTTATAACTTT
>CALKMO010000271.1 GCA_937991785.1 uncultured bacterium
CGCTTGCTCCAACCGTGAGCGCGCACCTTCCATTCGTCCTCCCCATAAACCTTCAGCCCGCTGGAGTCCACCACAAGGCGCACCGTCTCACCTGAACGACGGCGGACAGGCAGTTTTACTTTAACCTTGGAGGCGCGACGGTACATCACGCTGTAATCGGGCACCTTGAGCCCCATGGGCGTCAGAACCGACTCAAGCAGCCCCTGGCACTCTCGCAAAGGCAGATCGAAGGATGCCCGGATGGTCAGACAGAAGGCGATCGCCAGGTCGCTGTAAATCGGCTGTCTCCCTCGCTGGCCAGTAGGCTTGGCATACCATCCATGCTTTACGTTCTCGGACAGCCAAACCTCCAGCCGGTACCGGTTGATCAGTGCCCTGTTATACTCCGACCGGTTCCGCATCTTGTGACGCACCTTGGCCATGGCAGCCTCCTGCAGCTTCCCCTTAACTGAATTTCGGCTGCCGACGAAAAATTCTTGACGTTTTCTTTGGGTTTCGTAGGCTTTTATGTAACAAAGCCCCTACATCACGATCAGCTCGACTTTACCTGACGTTCAAACATAAAGTTCGGCCGGATGGCCGTCAATCCTTCTTCGGAGGAGGTGGCGCTTTCATTACGAAAACTATCTGCCCGCCCAAATTGACCTTGTCATCCTTGTTCGCCGGGGAATAACTCTTCTTGGCTGCGAAGACCGGCTGGGTTTTCGATTTGCTATCCACATAGCCGAACTGCAGCAGGATGCCGCTGCGGCTTTCGGTTTTCACCGCGTCGTACTTGGTCAACCCTTCGTGCATCCATCGCTGATCGGGGTACGTTTTGCTGCCTTTCTTATACATCCGATCGTACAAGATGTTGTAGATGTCGGGATCGCTGCGGAAAGGGCCGAAGAGCTTTTCGTCAAGCGCTTTCCTCATTTCCGGATTATCGGGATCGGCGTTCGGCTCCTCCCCCATGCAGAACTTGCGCCCCGCCTCTTCAGCGGCGGCGAAGCGCGACGCCACGCGGCCAAAGCCTTCCTCAAAGTACTTGGTTTCCGCGCGCTGCTGTCTTTCCTGCCTGTCCTTGGCTCCGGATTGGACCACGTAAATCACGGCGCATACAACTACCAAGACCGCTATGACAGCAATGCAAATGATTAGTTCCTTCCCGCCCCCGGTGCTGGTCCTGGTTGAACGCCTGCTCGTTTTCGTCTCGCGGCTTGAAATCCCTTGGGCGGGGACCGGTTGCGCCCCGCGGCTGGTCTGTCTAGACGAAGGTCTGCCCCTTCCGCTCGTACGACCCGAACCCGTCATGATGGATCCTCTCTTTTCGAGAAAACGGTTGCCGAAACTTTGCGGCCCAAACTCCGCTTGGATCGAAAGCATAACGCCTTGCACTTTCAGGTCAAGACCGCGCCCGGCAAAATCGGGTGGGCTTATGCCCATTTTCCGGGAAACGCAACCAAAGCTTTAACGCATTCTTCGGCGAAGCGCCGTCCTCGTTGACAGGGGCTTTCATGGCGCCCGGTATCGCCGAATCGCCCAGACAGAACGACCGAAAATACCCGGTTTTAGGGGAAGAGACCTATATCCGCGGCCAGCTCAAGTCCGCGACGATTCTTCGGATGGAGGCGGCGGAACCGCGTCCGCTGCAGGGTACGACCCCAGGATCTCGATATGCTTGGAAAGCGACTCCAGTTCGGCCAACGCCTGCGCGACGG
The DNA here is from genome assembly GCA_937991785.1 of uncultured bacterium. Taxonomy (GTDB): domain Bacteria; phylum Planctomycetota; class SZUA-567; order H5-PLA8; family CALKMO01; genus CALKMO01. The sequence continues at coordinate 1,701 of CALKMO010000271.1, forward strand.
GCGGATCCTCGACGTGGCCTTCAAGATCCACAAAGAAATAGTATTCCCACGGTTTCCGCTTGGACGGCCGCGATTCTATTCTCGTCAGGTTGATCCCGAAGCGGCGAAACGGTTCCAGCATCGCCACAAGCGCGCCCGGCGCGTCCTTGATCCAGAACAGCAGCGATGTCTTGTCGCGCCCCGATGGAGGGCCGAATTTTTCCGCCAGTACTACGAAACGCGTAAAGTTCTCGGGGTTGTCCTCTATGTTCCTGTACAATATCTGGAGCTCGTATATTGCGGCGGCCATCTCGCCCGCTATGGCCGCAGCATTGCTCGTTTGTGCCGCCATTTTGGCACCCAACGACGTGCTGCCGACCTCTCGCCGCTCGGCATCCGGCAGGTTGGCCGTAAGCCAGTTCCGGCACTGCGCGAAGGCGTGCGGATGGCTGAAGACGACCTTAACTTCGTCCATGCGGCAGTTCGATAGCAGATGGTGGTGAACCGGCAGGTATATTTCAGCGGCGATCTTCAAATTCGTATCGGTAAATATGTCCATCGCTTGGTTGACTCCGCCTTCCGTGGAGTTCTCGATAGGGATAACACCGTAATCTACATGGCTGCGCGAGACGGCCAGGAACACATCGCGCAGGTCGCGGCACGGCAGATATTCGACCTGCGAGCCGAACTTGGTTTTGGCGGCAAGATGCGTGAACGACCCCGGAGCTCCAAAATAACTTACACGAGTCGGCCTCTCCAAGGCGATGCATGCCGACATTATCTCTCGGTATATCGCCTTCAGCGCCTCTTCCGGCAGCGGTCCCTTGCTTTCGCCGATCACCCGCCGGTACACGCCGACCTCGCGCGCCGCAACGTAGGGTTTCTGACCGGTGCCGGCCTTCAGGCGGCCTATCTTCCGCGCCGCCTCGGCCCGGGCGTTAAGCAGTCGGACGATCTCCGAATCGAGCCTGTCTATCTCGGCCCGCAGATCGTCCAGCTCCCCCTGCGCCTCCCGTTCTTTTCCCGCCACGTGCTCCCCTCCGCTCCCGTTCCGCCGCGCGCTGCATCCCAGCTTTTTCATTTTCTCCCTCCGGTCGGACGGAGACGCGGCGTGCGCGCGATCGTCTTCGCCGGCTACATATCCTCAGCCTGGCCGCCGGTCATACCGGCCACTCCAGCGCACCGTCCTTCCAAGGCCTTATCGTTTGATTCGCAACACCGAAGAAGAATTCATGCCCGTGGGCCCTCGGACAATACCACATCCTGCTTGCGATCTTGCGATCGGCGCGCATCTCCTCCAGCGTGGCGAGCCGCGTGTTGTCGAGAGAGTGAAACCATGCGCCCAGCATCCCGTCTATCACGACCCGCCCGTCCGGCGTCTCGACAAGCGTCGCCAGATGTCCCCTCAAACCCATGGAAAGGCCTCTAAGGGATACACCGAGCAGGGCGCCGATCTTTTCCGCCAGGCAGGCGCAGAGCCGGGCCGTGTCTCCGCAAAAACACCCGCCCAACCGCGGCAGAGTCCGAACAGAGGCTAGGCCTGAAACTCTGGACCATGCTCCGGAATGCCTGGTCACTGCGGGGTGATGAACCCACGCCGCTACGGCGCATAACGCGTCGCGCCAGTCCGGGAAACGCGAGGCGATCATGGCGGCGGCGCGGTCGAGCGAATCGCGTGCGGACAGGTCGAGGTGCGCCACGCCCTCCGGATCCTCGAGAAAGAAATCCGACGGTGCGCCGTCCGCCGTAGACCTGAGGCGATAGGCGGGAATGCGTCTATAAACGTAGTTTCTAAAATTACGGACGAAATCCGGATCCTTCGGCGAAGGGCGGGGCGGGAGCGGCGCATTCCTTCTCCCGTATAGTTCGCGCACTATTACGCCGCAGTCGAATCCGAAGGGGTATTCGGCCTTCCAAAGCGTCTCGCCGCCTATCCCTTTGACGGCTATAGCGAGGCGGGCGGTTTTCTGCAAATCGTTGGCCCATTTGGCCCTGTGCGGAAACAGGACCGGCAAGTCAATAGTCCCGCGGCCGGAACCGTCGTGAGTCCAGCGCGTTTCGCGGATGACGCCTTCAACATCATCGTCCGGCAGGATCGTTTCCGCCTGCGCCAGACCTCCAGCCGGCCCCCCACTAGGCACCCGGAACCTCAGCCTGACTTCGGAAGTCTCATCGTCTCCTGCGCCCCAGCGGGGCTCGACGAACTCGACCTCTTCAACGGCGAACGGTGGTTCGGCCGCGTACATGTCTCCGAAAACAAATGGGGTATCGCCTGCCCATTCGCCGGAAGACGGAGGCCACGCGAGCGGATCCGGAATGTATTCTTCCGAAAAGCCAACCTTCACCTTGACGCCTATAGGCGCCCCCGGACCTGGCAAAGCATCGGGGATCGGGATCCGGAGCCTCGCAAAGAAACGGCGGCAATCAAGCCAGCGGAATTCTCCGGTCCCCTCCGGAGGCGCCGGCAGCGCCTTGGAAGGGAACTCCCCGGGTTCCTCGCCCGGCGCGATCCAATCCGCCGAACGCTCTACCGTCCCCCTGTCGTCCACGGCGTATACACGCCTTGCCGCGTGGTCGTGGCTTGGGTTGAGCATCAGCAGCGCATGGGATCGGTAATACCATTCGGGATGGTCCGCGCCGGGTCCGGCATCCTTCGTCCCCTCGGCCGATACCGCCAACTCGACGGCGCCGTCCGCAATGCCTATCCACGCCAGGGCCCGTCTGCCCGCGGCATCGGGACCGAGCCGGAGAATCGCACGCGCGGCGACATCCTCCGGCGTCTTGGGAGAGGAACCGCTTCCGGCGACGATCACCGGCGAAGTTAGCCTTATCGTCCATCTCATAGCTATTCCCCCGTTGCCATCGCTTACATCCGGTTCCGCTATCCATCCATTTGCGCTGCGCCGTCCGTTCGCCTCCGATCGTCGTCTCGGAGCATCCGAATGGGGCGCTCGGCCGCCGAGCATGGGAACGCCTGCCTCCTCCGCGCCCCTCCCGTCCGGCGCGCGTCCTGCCATCAATCGCTCAGTCCAAGGGCGAAGCGGGTTCGCTCGTAATATGATCTCACTGTCCGCCTCCCTTCTGGATCATCGCATATCGGCGGGAATAGCAAACAGCAGCAAAGCCGATAACAAGACGGTCCGCGCCGACAAGCCGGGCCATGCTCTGCCGCGCGCGTATCGCGACCAGGCGCGATATTCCCCTCAAACGCGCTTCTTTCCCGGTCGCCTCTCCTCCGTGCGCCTTCTCTCCCGTTCGGCGGCTCTGATTCGCCCGGCCAAGAACTCGTCGTATCCCTTCCGAGAAACCGGACATTTCACCGGCCCGCCTCTATAGCTCGACAAGATTATCGCGTCGGCCAACTCCAGGCTCTTCCGTCCTTCCTCTCCGGGCACGTATTCCGATCTCTTCCCATGGATCTGAAGCCCCAGATGGTAAAAGCACGCATCGTGCGATCTGTAAGGGTACCCGGGATCTTCAGGAACTATATCCTTCCACTCGGCCTTAGGACTTCCCCATTCTCCCCGGCTCTCGGAGTTGAACTTCCGCGTCGGGATGTTGTTAACGGCTATCGAGGCCTTCCCTTTTTCGAATACGATCGCCCCTTTGTCCCCGACCATTTCAATCCGGTATATCCCCGGGGCATCCGTGGTGGACGTTACGAGCGTGCCCAAAGCGCCGTTTGCAAACGTCACGATGGCGGAAGCGCGATCCTCCGTCTCTATCGGATGCATGAACGTCTCGCACCGGCCCAGGACCGTATCGAGTTCCAACCCGGATTGCCACAGGTACTGATCGAGTGCGTGAGGGGCTTGGTTCATCAACACTCCCCCTCCTTCCCCCTTCCAAGTGCCGCGCCAGCCTACCAGCTTGTAATAAAAATCGGATCTGAAGTAGGTAGCCGTCATGTGCACCCTTGTTATTTCGCCGATGACTCCTTCCCGGACCAACTTGCGTATCGTCCTCTGGAGAGGCTGGTACCGCTGCTGAAAGACCACCGACAACACTGTCCCGGCTCTCTTGTGCGCTCGGATCATATCGTCTGCGTCGGACACGGCAGAGGCCATCGGTTTTTCGACCAGGACATGCACCCCGGCCTTCGCGCATGCCACGGCGCATTCGCGATGGAACGGATGCGGCGTGGCGATGGAAACCACATCAAGTTTTTCATGCTTCAACATCTCGGACAAGGCCAGGTAGCCGGTAACCTTATATTCTTCCGACACTTTCCTGGCCGTCTCGGGATTGATGTCGCATACCGCGGCCAGCTCGTACATCTCCGGCAAGGCTAGGATCGCCTTTATATGGCCGATCCCCATTCCCCTCAACCCAACGACCGCCGCCCGTAATCTCTCCGCCATTTCCCTGTTCCTCCTACGGCCGAATATCGCGCCGATGCTTTTCCTGGAACATCGGCGACTACGCCGGATGTCCCCGCGCCTGCCCGCCAAATGCAAGACGTACTGGAATTTCCCTGTCAGGCAGGATCGGACAATTCTATCCCAATAGCGCGACGGAGGCCATCTGTTGAACCGGCTCCCCGTACTAAAAGCATTCGTTCGCTTTCGGCCGCAACCGCCATGGGTACGGCCCTCGGCGTCGAGGACATCGCCGCACTGGGAATGGCTCGTTAGGATTAAGGCTGAGCCTTGGTCTGGGACTGCGCCTGTTCCGCCGCCTGGATTTTTCCGACCGCGGCAGTCTCCGCCCGTGCCATGGTCCCATCGGAAGCAGATGCTCCCGCCTGCCCAGACGCCAGCTTTGCGGCCTTGGCCGTCATCAGGGCCAAGCGCGCCTTTTTTCGGTCGGCTCTTTTCTTTGGGATCGCCCCCTTCCGCGCCGCCAAATCCAGCGCCTTGAAAGCAGCCGGCAAAGCCGCCTTCGCCCGATCCGGTCCGGCCTTCACGGCCTCGGCGAATTTGCGCATGGCCGTATGGAGGGCGCTTCTGTTCTTCCTGTTGCGCAACCTGCGTCTCTTATTCTGCCTGACGCGCTTCATCGCGCTCCTGCGCTTCAGTACCGGCATCTTTCTCCTTCCTCTCTTCGAACGCCCGGATCGTTCCCGGGAACCGCTTCAGCAAGCCGCGGCGGGCAAGGTTTGCCCCGTCCGGCAAACCTTCCGCTCCCTGTCGTCTCCTTCTTACGCTTCGCCTCCGATGCCGCGCCACGGAGACCGCGGCCCTTCATTATTTCTTCTGTAATTTCTCGAGCCGTTTCCCGACGTCGCGGAACCCCACGTCTATTTCGTAGATTGCCGTGAACGCCTTGATCGCCTCTTCGACGTTGCCGAGCCTTTCGAACGTTTCTCCCTTGGCGTACCACAGGTTCTTCCAGTTGTCGTCCTTTACCTCCAATGTCGCCAGCGCCTCGTCGAAACGCTTCAGCGCCAATTCGTGCTGGCCCTTGGCGCAGAAGCTCTGTCCCATCCTCAGCCCCGATTCGATCCGATACTTCGGATCCCTGGATGTCTTTTGGAACCGCTTTATCGCTTCGTCGTAAAGCGCGCCGTCGTTTTTCGATTGGGCCATCTCGAAGTATATCTTCCCTAGTTCGAACGCCACGCCGAAATCCGTCGGGAACTGTTTCTCGCGGTTGACGTACGACTCCAATCTGAACTTCAGCAAGTCCGATTTGCGCTTGTTTATCTCGTCCTTAAAGGCCCCTTCGCCCGCCCTATAGCGGCGGATCAGATCGTTGAGCTCCCTAGTCTGTTTCCATATCTCCAAATCGTGCTCATAGAACTTATAGGTCCAGCTCTGAGGGTCCAGTTCCTGCGCCTTCTTGATGGCTTTCTTGGCCTCCTCGTAATTCTCCCCCTGCTTGTGCAGCGAATACAGCTTGCTGTACAGCCGGGCATCCTCCGGGTGCTTGTCGATATCGTCCAGCGTTTCCTTGATGGCCGCTTCGACGTCCTCCTTCGTGCGTATGAAATGCTCCCTGCGTTCGAGCTTCTCAGCCTCTTCCCTGCTCTTTATTATCTGTCTCGCCTGTTTGCCCGCTTCGACCCCCGTCGTAGCCGTCTCTATATTCGTCGCCATCTCCTTCGCCGACAGGTCGCGCGTCTTCGTCTGCGCCTCCCTGTCCTGAGGGACGTATTTCTGAACCTCGGACCAGATATCTATCGCATCCTTGATTCGGTTCTGACGTTCGTAGCCATATGCCAGTTCGCGAAGCGCCTTGACGAGCATTCGCTGATTGCCGCCGCCCCTTTGCGTCCTGATATCCTCGAACGTCGCCACGGCGGTGTCCACATAGCCGGCCTTCATTGCGGCCCTGCCCAGCATCAGCAGGACGGAGACGTTGCCGGGATCGAAGCGGAGCATCTTCTCGCATTCTTCCATTACCCCGTCGTGCTTCTTCCCGATGGAGAGGAAGATCGCCTTCGCCGTTGGTACGACGGACCGAATGATCTTCCTAATGGGGGACGCCGGGGACTCCTTGGCCAGCCGCACCTCCACCGCTCTCAGCTCCCGCCTCGCCTCCGCATCGTTCGGATAAGCCAGCAGCAGCTGGCTGTACAGTTCGATTGCATAGTCGTAGTTTCTGCGCTCGGCGACCTCCCTGGCTTTCTTCTTGAGACTGGTTGCTTCTTCTGCCATCGCGGTACGCTCCGACATCCTCCTGCGCGGCTCGACTCATCCCCCGGGCTGCCCACCGCAAACCGCGCGGCACCCCCTTGCGGCCGGACGGTTTCGATATCCGAGACAACCAATCTTGTCTTATCATCGTCCCCATTGTCAAATACAGATTCCCGGGGCGGCATTCCCCGCTCCGGCCGCGCCGTCCGGAGGCGGCGCGGGGACAAGGGGTGCTAGGCGCGCGAATAGGCGGGGATGTTCCGATGAGAGTTTTGATAACTGGAACCGAGGGGTTTGCCGGATCGCACCTGGCGGAGCATTGCCTTGCAATGGGCGACGAGGTCTGGGGCACCATCCACCCGGGGAACAGGTGCTCAAACCTCGTAGGCATTTTGGATCATCTCGTGCTTCGCGCCGGCGACGTCGCCTCGCCGGGGTTCCTGCGGTCGGTACTGCGCGAGGCCCGGTTCGACGTGGTTTTTCATCTGGCCGCCATCACGTTCGTGCCGGAAGCGGAGCGGGAACCGGCGCGGACGTATGAGGTCAACCTTATGGGAGGGCTGAATATACTCGAAGGCGTCCGAACCGAATCGCCCGGCACGCGGGTCCTCCTGGCCAGCTCGGCCGAAGTATACGGGAACGCGAGGCCCGAAGCGATGCCGCTCCGCGAGGATGCCCCTATCAACCCGAGCAATATAGCCGCGGCAGCCAAGGCGGCGCTCGAAGTCGTGGCGCGGCCGTTCGTCGAGTCTTACGGCCTGTCGGTGGTTATCGCAAGGCCATTCAATCATACCGGCCCCAGGCAACGCCCGGACTTCGTATGCTCCAGTTTCGGAGAGCAGATAGCGCGGATCGAGCGGGGCGCGGAGCCGGTTATCCGCGTGGGAGACCTGAGGCCGAAGCGCGATTTCTGCGACGTCCGCGACATTGTAAGGGGCTACAGGATGCTGGCGCTCAAGGGCAGATCCGGAGAGGCCTATAACCTCGCATCGGGCCGCAGCGTGTGCATCCGCGACATCCTGGATACTCTGGTGGCCATGTCGAGGGTCCAGGCCCGCATTGAGGTGGATAAGGCGAGGGTTAGGGCGATAGAGGTGCCCGACATATACGGAAGCACCGAGAAGATCGAAAAAGACATCGGATGGAAACCGGAGATGCCGCTCGAAAAGACGCTCCGCGACTTGCTGAACTGGCACCGCGACCGATTGAGCTGCGGGAGGCCAGCCTGAACCGCCATCACGTTTTTTCCGATTCGAAGCTTCCCTCCGTTGGTTATGTTTTCGGACGACTTGGGCTTTGTTGCATAAAAGACGTAACGCCTTGCCAAACAAAAAGTTATAACGCAGGCTTATGGCGGATGCTTTTTCGCTCAACTCCTTGCTTCGAATAGAGTTATGGCGCGAATTACTCAACAAAGCCGACAATTGGGATGGACCTTTGCAGGCGCTACAAAAAGTCTAGGGACCGTCATCGCCCGTCCAGGATCGCGGCGATGCCGCCCCTGAAGTCCGGAACCGCCAACTCCATCGGGCCTCCGGGATGCGCGATAGTCTCGCGTAAGGTCTCAATCCCGTCGTCCTTCCGCCGATGTGCCGTGCTCTTCCCGCTGGCTTCGCAAACCGGCCATGCGTTGAACCATCTTGCGAGGTACGTGCCGGGCGCCATGGCAGGCAGATATACGCGCACCCCTTTCCTTGGAGGCGGATCGAAGTTCGACTCGAGTTTTGCGAGCGCAGTCGCCCGCCTCTCGTGTATCCAGAAAGCCGCCGACACGGGAGTGCGATGGCCGACGAGCCTCAGAGCCGACTTCCCGTCGTCTGCCAGGCGCACCGAAGGTTGCGGCAACCCAGCCAGCCGGCGCGCAAACGCTGCCGGCCCGGCGAAATGATCCCACAACCCGTGCCGCTCGACGTAATCGTCCCACCACCAGAACATCGCCGACGATCCGCCCCCCCCGGCCAGCGAACTCCATAGGGCGTTGCTAAGCAGGATGCCGCCGGAATCGGCCGCGTTGCGGACAGGTCGGTCCGGAACGTCTCCGCACCCGCCCAGCGGCCGTTCAGGCGCGTAACCGAATTCGGCAATCATCCACGGCTTGCCGCATTCTGTACGCCTGGGATAACTTGCGATCAACACGACCTCATCCAGCTCGGCAGCCTCCGTCGCCAGAGACCAACGCGGCAGATAAGGGTGCGCCTGCGCAAAATCCATCCCCTCGACCTCGAATATATCCCCGAACGCCGCCTCGTCGGCAACGGACGTTGTCACCATGTGGCCTAAAGGGTCGGCGCCCTTCAGATGCGCCGCCATTTCCCGGTGCCACTCTTTCACGGCGCGCCACCGGACCCGGGCCGCCGCCGAAGACGCATCGTCCTTGATCGCATCGTCCACTTCGTTCCACAGTTCGAACGCGAACAGGTTCGGATAGGCCCCGTACCGCGCGGCGATGTAAGTAAGCTTGTCCTTATAGGCCTCCTTAGCCATGCGGTCCGTAAAGAACGCCGCACGGTTCTCTGCGCCGCTCCGTCCGGCCGCCAAGTAGCCGTCGAGCGATCCGCGGCGGAATTCGTGCGCGTTTTCCAAACAAAGCTGTATGTCCACCCCAGCCGCCAGGGCCGCATCGAAAACTTTGTCCAGTTCCTTAAGCGCCGCCAAGTCGGGTATCGCCGGTCCGCCGATTCCTTCAGGATCGTCGAAGCGGTATCCCCATCCGCACAACCATATCCTGGCCCAGTTCATGCCCAGGGCTTCCATCTTTGCCAGGCGGGACGCCGTCGCCTCTCCCGGCATGTCCGGTTGCGGAGGCCACGCAATGTTGATGCCGAAGGGGACGTGCGTACGGCCATCCTCCCCCCGAACGAACGCCGCCTCGCGCGGACCTCCAGCCCTGACGACGCCGGTCCATCGTCCCTGTGCGACTTCGAATCCTTCCCAGCCAGTTGAAACGATTCCCCACGGCGATATCGCCAGTACGCGCGCGCGATGCGCGCCGACTTTTTTGGCGCAATATCTGAACGCGAACCGGTCGGGTGAGTCGGACAGGAGGAAACACGGCAGGCGAACGGTTTCGCCGTCGGGTTCGACGACTTCGGCTACCAGCGCTCCCGTGCGGGAATCCAGCGGATCGGCTGCGCCGGTGAAAGCGAAGGCATCGCCGCGCAGGATCTCTCCCGGTGCCAAGTTGCGCCGCTCGAGCCGCAGGCTTTCGATCTCGGGCCTGTCGCGGTAAGGCTCCTCGAAAGAAAGATATATCCTGATTCGCGCCGCCTCGCTGGCAGTCGCCGTGGCGCCACCTTTCGGCGCGAGCACGAGCAATGCCGCCGATCCTTCCTCGCTCGGCCTCGTCCCGGTCTCTTTCGCCCCCCCGCCGGCAGCAATTCTCGGCACGACCGCGCGATCGCACGCCGCGTGGAGCGTCGCGCCTCCCTGACCGCGGACCGTAAAGGCGCGCATCGGACGCGGGGAACTTTTGGATCCGGCCGGCCGCCGCTTTTCGAAGCCGGCGCGGACCGCCGGGACCAGAGAGGGATCGGGGAAGGCGTCCCGCGGAAGCCGGATCGCAACGGAAAAGCGCGGCGGCGGCCCTCCGATACCATCGCCCGACAGGCTCAGAATCGCGCCTCCTCTTACGCGCGATATCACGCTGAGAAGCCGCATGCCGCCGGCAATCGTGACCCTGCCGGACGCCCCGGAAGGCTCGGCGGGGTTTTCCTGAACCTTATTCGCGCCGCTCCGGCCGCCCTCTCCTCCGTCCTCGATCGGGTCGAATGCGCCCGCGATCGGTCTGGCGCCGTCCGGGTCGGCGAGATAAACGAGAACCGCCACCCCCCCGCCGGCACTGTACTCGAAGGACGCGCGCCCGACTTGCCTGAACGCGAACCGTGCCGCCTCCGACCGCCGGCCCCCCGAGCCTGCACCATCGCGGCGCGCTGCGGAATCGGCAGGGAAGACCGCCGTCGAGGCAGCTGTTGCGGCGGCGAAGAAGGCCGCCACGGGGAAGATCTGCGCCGCCGGACGGCGGCCGCGTATCCTTTCGGTTGCTACAGCGATCGCCGCAACAGCCCTTGTCGAAAGGATGTCTCGACGTTCGGTCAAGGAAATGTTGGAAGTTACGTGCACGTAAGGTCCCTTTTCAAGACCGTGGCGCTTTATGGGACTCCGGCCCTACGCTCCCTCCAGGCGCGCGCGGGAACGCAAATTGCAAAACGGCCGGAATGGCGCGTACCCTCAGAACCTCCGCTGCCGGGCCATCTCACCCTCTTCGCTCTTTTCAATATATGAACTCGGTTGAAGGTTTCGGCTTAGGGGGCTCATTTCCAGGATCGTTCAAGACTTCCTTTTTCTTCGGAGGCGGCGGAGGCGGCGCACCCTTCGGAGGCTGCCGTTCGCCCCCCGGAGGGCGTTCGAGGGCGGCTGGAGGCGGCTCGTCCGAAAATGCGGGCTGCACTGGCGCGCCCACATTGGTTTCACCCGGTTCCTTGTCCGGAGGCGGCGGAGGGCCATCAAGCGATGCTTCATGATGAGGCAAGGGCACATCATGCCTATCCGTCTCTACGCCGGTCTCCCCTACCCGCCCGATTCGGGAGCTCGCCACAATATCGTCGGCCGTTCCTTCCTTCCCGTCAGCTCCTTTGGAAACGAACCTTATTACGTCCTGAGCCGCATCTACATCTATCTTGATGCCACGGCCCCAGAAATCCTTCATCTTCGCGTCACCTTCCGCCTTCTCGACATCCTCGGCCAAAACCCGCCCGACCGTCCCCTTTTCCCTTTGAGCGACCTCCACCTGTTTTTTGAGAGACGCCAGGTTCCCTTCGAGCAGCGATTTGAATGCTGCGGACATTTTATCGGCCTTCAGAGACTCATTCCGCCCTAAAGGAGGAAGCCGTACGGCCAAGGCCTGGTATCTCCGAAGTCTTTCTTTCGTAAGCGCCTCCGCCGTGGCGTCGTCATATCTCTTCGAAGAGCCGATCCATACCAATATGGCGAACAGTACGAGGAGCGATACGCCTGCGGCTAGGAATCCGATCTTGATTATCCTGCCGATCCGCTCGGCCTCGGGCGCTACATGCAGCGCCACGTTCCTGTTGAGAGGAGTCTTTGAGGATCTGTCGGACTTCCGCGCCGCTTCCCGTTCCGCTTCCAAGCCGACCTTGTCGAGGCCTTTGATTCTCTCCGAAGCCCTTTGGCCGCCTATGATGCCCGCCAAGTCTGGCGGAGGAGCGTGAACGCCGGACGATTTCCCAGAAAGCGTAGGGTTCGGCGGCAATCGCCCGGATATCTTGCTGGGCGGTACCGAAACCCGCGTCGGCGCAGGCGTCACCCTTCCCGAACCCGTGGCGGGCGCGCCCATCGCACCCATTATCCTGGTGCTGCCCCCCGAAGGTCGAGCCGGCGATACATTCCCTGCGGCTGCGCCGCTTGACGGCCCGGTGTATCGGCCGGCGGTTGCAGACGAACCAGCGGTTCCCGAAGGCATTCGCCCCGGCTGGCCGGCCATGGTTGTCGGAGATTTAGACGGGGGCTCGGACCGCGTAAGCGCGGAACCTCCTGGGAACCGGGCGGAGTCCGGCAACGGTCTTACGGGACGCAGCGCCCCTTTGCCGCCGGCCCCGCTCGGCGCGGCGCCAGGAAGGTTAGCGCCGGAGGCCGGAACGACGGGCTTCAAACCTGGGTGGCCTTCCGCACGGCGCTTTTCGCGATCCGAATCTTTACCGGAATCCGGTTCCATTTCGGCCCCCTTCGAATCTCAACGCTCCGCGCCGAACACGCCTTATTAATATAACACGTGAAGCCGCCGCGCGGAAGCGACGGGACCGGGAAATAACGCGACCAAACGCTACTGGACGGGATATTCTTCCCGCGCTGAGGCTGAGGCAGGAAACGTCCGAGCATGCCGGGAAAACTCGACAGCTCCGTCGATCCGGATTTCAGCGACCGGCCGCCGCCCAGTCCGGGTCGCGGTTGGCGTAGCCTCCGTCGGTGAGCTGGACGAACACTTTCCCATCGGCGCGCATGACGCAGAGTTCCTGCCAGATTATCTGCCGCCCGAAGCTCCACTGTTTATAGCCCAGCGGTTCCAGCTTCGGCTTATGCTCGAAATAGACCGGCGACTGGGAGAACGCGATGTATTTGCCGCACGGCGAAACCGCCGGGTATGCCGCGATATGCTTGTCCTTGTAATCCCCTCCCTGGTCTATATCGGCGCCCTTCCGGAAACCGTCCGGGCCTTCTCCTTTCTCGTCGAGCCCCACCCATCGGAGGATCGCGCCGCGCGTGTCCTGACAGTAGACGATCCGCTTTCCGTCCGGCGCCCACCGCGGGTTGCAGCCTTCGCCCCCCTTGCACAACACCAGATATTTGCCGGTCGGAAGTCCGTCCGAGCCGAGAGGGAAGATCGTCGGCGAATACCCGGAATCGTTGCCTGTCATGCAGAGTATGCTCTTGCCGTCGGGGCTGTAGCTCGGCTCCCATGCCCCGCCCCAGTAAGGCGGCGTGCCGAGGCGGACTTCGCCGGATTCGAGGTCCTTTATCCATATCGTGTCACCGTGCTCGTAGACCAGCCTTTTGCCGTCCGGCGACAAGCATCCGTTGGATCCTGGCGATACCAGGAGCTTGACGTCGGATCCGTCCGGGTTCATGCTGTATATGCCAACCTTAGTGCCGACGTATACCCCCCAATGCTGCGGCTGCCAGTGGGCCGGAGCGGTCCAGGTCATTTCCAGCTCCATGAGCTGGCCGACGCGCGGCCCGACTTTCACGTCCGAATCGCGATCGGAATGGAAGATGATCCGTTTCCCGTCCGGGCTCCAGCGGGGGTGAAAATCCCACGCCGGGTTCTTCGTCAGGTTTGTCTGGTTGCTTCCGTCCGCATCGCAGACGTATATCTCCCAGTTGCCGTCGCGGTTCGAGCAGAATACGATCCTGCCTTTCCCGGCCAGTTCCTTCCGCAGCGCGGCCTGTTCCGGATCGTCCTTTATCGTGCGCCACGGGCCGGGGTGCTTCTCCGGCGAATCCTTTCAGTCCATCCAGCCGCGCTTCATCGGCGGATCGGACTGCTTCTTCTTCTCTTTTTCTCCCCCATATGAGGCTTCGCAGATGGCGAGCGAGCAGGCGATCGCCGTAGCGGCCGCGAGGGCCGCCGGAATCGCGGCGGCCGCTCCCAGACCCGCCCTTTGAGAAATCCGTCCGTCCGTCATCGGTCGGCACCCTCCTTCGTCTTGAGCCCCGCCCGCTCCTCCGCATGGTATCCAAGCTTCACGCGGACGACCCTGAAGTTGCCAGTGTCCGCAACGTACAAGTATCTATCGGACAGCGTGCACAAATAATCGCACTGACTGAATGCGATATCCCCATGTACCTTGATCGGGCTCTCCGGGCCGCGCCCGCTGTCCGCGTTGCCGTATCTCCCGATGTGCATCACAGGGTTACCATTGGTATCGCATACGCCGACCGAGTACCGCCACGATTCGGGAACGAACACCCGGCCGTACAAATCCACGTCGAAGCGGCTCTGCGGACATACGCATGTATTGGTCGTGCTCGTCATGGTGCTCATGCCCGGGTACGACCAGAGCAGACCCCTCGTCCAAAGCTTTTGCCCTTGAATCTCATATTCGTGCGGTCTATCGGGCGGTTGTTTCAGGGCGGCCGGCGTACCCCATGTGCCGTATATCTTGCCGCCGGGCGGCGGGAACTTCAAAACGGCGCCTATCCCATGATCGCCGCCGCTGTGGGTCGGGACGCATGGCTTGCCGTCGGGACCGACCTGATGGGCGCTCAGCCCGATGTAGATGTTGCCCCATTTGTCGCCCTTGATGCACGCTGTCGAGCCGGCCCCGGCGGCTATCAGGTCTTCGCCGGTCATCTCGCCGCGATTGTCCCATCGAAAAACCAGCTCCGCGCTATCCCACTTGCGCCCGGGGAATATCTTCGGCCTGTAACGATCGCTCTCCAGCGGCGGGATCGTCGTCCCCTTGCTCTCGAAACGGTCGGCGATCTGATGGAAATTCTTGCACAGCGCCAGCACATCGCCCCTGGGCGTCACGGACATCCCCTGGTCGAAGCCGTTGCCCGGTATCTGGGCCGGCAGTTTCAGCACGCCGCGGAACTTCCTTCCCCCTGTCCACGGTATCGTCTGCTCTTCGCCGTAATCGAAGGGGACTTCCCTGTCCATATCTATTATCAGATCGGCCTCGTTTCTCTTTTGCCCCTCCACCGGCCGCGGCGATGACGGGTCGAAGCGTACCAGCCACTGTACGGTGCGCACGTACATAAGCCCGTCCCAACCCATAGCCATCTCGTCGCAGCCGGCTCGATGACCGAGCGCCACGCGCTGCCACCTCTTTTCCTCCCCGGCCGGCATCTTCAGGACCGTTCCGGAAAGGCTGTTGACGTAATACAGATCCCCGCGGACGTGGTCCACATGTATCCTGTTCATCTTGTAGCCGTTGTAAGCGTGCGGCAGGTACCCGTCGGCGGCCACGGTCCGATCGAAATCCTCCTCCATCTCAAACCCATTTCCCTTCTCAACCCACTTGGTCAGGCGCTGTTTGCCGAGCGTCAGCCATATCCGCGGCGGGTCGGCCCACGAGTCAAGGCAGAACAGCATGTAGAATCCGGCCTGCATCCACATGGACTTGAAATCCCCAAGATCGTGGCCTGGACCGGTGTCGCCGATCTTTGCCGCCAGCGGCGCGCGGAACACCTCCTTTGAATCGGGAAGCGGCGAGAGCTTGACAAGCTGTAGATCCCTGTAGCCCAAATCGTAGGAAAGCAGGTATATCTCCCCCGTCTTGTGGTGCACGGCAAGCTGCCTCGGCCGCTGGACCTTTATTGAGGCGGCCAGAGCGCCGTCGGGTTTGAAGACCTGTATGCGGTTGTTGCCGTAATCGGATACGTACACGCGTCCCTGGGGATCGCATGCGATCCCGCAGGGCGTATCCAAGTGTCGGTCGTCGTCGCCATAATAGCTTTTGTTCCTGCTGTACGGCGGCCTTCCGACCTCGCCGGCGAACGGCTGGTTCCAGTCCAGCTTCTCCTTCCGATCCCACTCGACGCGGAAGACTGCGTGCCGGGGATCGCGCCTCGGGAAATTGAGATCCCTGAGCCTTCCACGGCCGTCATACTCAACGTTGGCGCCCATGGCGGTAATGTAAAGATACTTGCCGTCCGGGCTCGCAGCCATCTCCCCGCCGCCGTCGAAGTTATCCCGGGAATCGGCCAATACCGGACCCGCGACGCTTTCGCCCTTAGAAGTTCCATCTGTGCCGATTCGGACGATCTGCTTGGGCTGAAATTGGCCGCCGTGTACGGCTATCGCCACCCTGCCGTTCGATATTACGGTCGGGTTGCACCATACCGCCCTTCCCCCGAACGCGAACGGCTCGATTATGCCGTAACGCGTACGCCGCGGAACGCCGGGATCCTGACCCGGCACCGGCAGCAGCCCTCCGGTAAGCCCTTCGATGGTGCCCAGCTTGTCGGCCGGCGGCGGCATCAGCGTCCGAATGTACTTGCCGTCGTGACCGAAGAGCCTCACGGATTGCCAGTAGCCGCCACCAGTGACGACAACCACTCCCTCAGGCCCGGCCGCCAGGCCAGTGATGTCGCCTATAACATCTTTCGGATGCCAGCCGATCACCCCATCGAAGAGCGGCTTAAGCCCCAGCGACACGCGCGCGATGCACTTCTCCGGTTCCTCCACGTACCGGCGAAAGTCGTCCTTGCCGTCCCAGCTTAGCGTCTGCTCAAGCGAATCCGGCCTCAACGGTTCCGGCGCGTTCGGACCAAGCACCCCGGCCACCAGGTGGCGCACGACCTTCCCGGCACCGTCCTCGATCGCCACCGCCACGTCGCACTTGCCTTTCGATGCGAACGTTATCTCGTACCGGTCTCTCCCGATCTTCCGGAACTCGGGCTTCCGCGCGAACTCGAACACTTCCTCCCGCGCCGCGGGCTTCAGCTTCGGACCTTCCCAGTCTTCCGCCTGCGCCGAACCAAAACCCACAGACCCCACACATGCCGAGCACAAAGCCGCGCACACCGCCAGAAGCGCACGCGCAACAGCCGCCTCATACGGCGCCGCCGAAGCCGGCCCCGCGCCGAACCTCACGAACTCGGCCAAGGGTGTACGATGGCTATCCATTTCCGGGCCCCTTCGCCAATTTACCTCCCGCGCAGGCGAAAAACCTCACTTGAGCCCCGCCCGCTCCTCAGCCTTGTACCCAAGCTTCACGCGCAATATCCGATTGTTGCCGTCGTCGCATAGGTAGAGCCATTTGTCCGAATGAACCGCCACGTAGGCGCAGTACCCGAGCGCTATCTCGATCGGGGAATTCGCTCCGCCCTTGCCGTCGTCGGCGTTCCCGTATCGCCCCACCTCGCATATCCGGTTTCCGTTGGTGTCTACCACCCCGGTAGTGAACTGGTACGCCTTCGGCACGAAACATCGTCCGTAGAGGTCAATATCGAACCGGCACGAGGCGCATAGACAAGAGTACTGACCCCCGCCTACTATGTGCATCGAGTCGAAGCCGGGATACAGCCAATAGCTGTTCTTCGTCCAGATATCGCCCCAGCCGTACGATCGCATCTCCGGAGGACGGGCCGGCCGCTCCTTGAGTTTCGCCAGATCGCCCATCCCGTACACCTTGCCGCCCCAATGCGGAAACTTCGCCACCGTTCCGCCGGAATGCGGTTTGCCGTCTTCCATGATCATGTTCGCGCCTATGCCGACGTAAATGTTGCCATATCGGTCGAGCCGTACGCCGCAGCTGGGATTCGGCATTGCCGGCACCAGGTCTTCGCCGGTCATCTCCCCGCCTTTGTTCCACCGCATTATCAGCTCGGCGGCGTTCGCGAACCGCCCCGGGAATATCTTCGGCCGGAAGAACATGTTGGCTATCTGCTTCTTGAGCGCGGCCAGCTCGTTCCCGTCTATGTACCCGCCCTCCTTGACAAGATTGTCCAGTATGCCGGCCTCCGCCGTCCGGTAGTTCTTCATGTAGGCGGCCACATCGCCATTCGGCGCCACGCCGATGCCGTTGTCGAAACCGTTGGCACCCGGCAACGCCTCTATCTTTATCACCCCGCGCAACGGCCTGGCCTGCCACGGCAGCCTCTGCTCCTCCCCATAATCGAACGGCACCTCAGCCTCGAACGGGAATTCGACGACGTTCTCGCGCTCTACCGCCTTGCCGGGGTCGAATCGCGCGAGATAGGTCAGGTTGCGCACGTAGAGGTATCCGTCCAGCCCGCACTCCATCTCCTGCCAGCCGCAGGGAAATTTCAGATGCGTCAGCTTCCCAGGCCCGCCGGTATCGTCAATCCGCGCCGAGGCCATGCGGTAGTAGAGATGGCCGCGGACGGGATCCGCCGCCAGCGTGTTATGGCGCCCGTCCCCCTGCATATACGGCCTTATTCCCGACGCGACGATATCCTTCTCGAAGTCGTTCAGCAGCTCCAGCTTGTCGCCGCGGTCGGCGAATATCTGGATGACGCCCCGCCGCATCTGGAGCCACAGCTTCGGCGGTTCTGTCCACGAATCCAGGCACATCAACGGCATGAACTCGTTGCCGCGCTCGCCCCCATGGGCACGACCGGCAGTCAACTTGTAGGTCTGCTTCAGCGTCGGAGAATCCGCCGGTCCGAATCGCAGGATGTTAAACTCGGTCCCGGGATTAACGATCCCGCTGTCGCCGCACTTGAACGAAAGCACATATATCTCGCCGGTCGCGTGGTGGACGGCTATCTCCTGAGGCGCATCCACCTTGATGGTTTTGATGACCTTTCCCTCGGCCCCGTCCGTCGCGTAGACCTGAACGCGGTTATTGCCTGTGTCGCAAACGTACAACCGTCCCTGCGAGTCGCAGGCGATCCCCTTGGGCTTGTTCAGACGCCGATCGTCGTCCCCCTCCCCTGTACCGGCCTTGGCGTCGCGCCCCACCTCGCCCACAAACGAATTGCCCGACAGGACCGCTTCGCTTTCCGCTCCCTTTTCCCAAGGGACGCGAAAGACCGTGTGCCAGTATCGTGGCCAGCCGTCCCGATAGGCGTCGCCTATGTCGCCGCCCCTGCTGATCCTTGTGATGTATATCCACTTGCCGTCGGGACTTAGCGCAAGGTGCATCTGGCGGCGGGACGGGCCGAACTTCGAATCCAGCAGAGCCCCCACCAGCGGATCGCCGCCGGTCGTACCGTCGTTGCGCACCCTGAGCAAATGAAGCTTGCCGTAACCGCCCGATTGAACCATTGCTATGCGTCCGGAGGCTGCGGCTATGCTGCAGGGTCCCTCGACGAGATCGAA
>CALKMO010000272.1 GCA_937991785.1 uncultured bacterium
GGAGACTTGCGGCATGGATTTCGAAACGACTCTGGAAGTATACCAAGGGCCGCTGGATCTCCTCCTCCACCTCGTCAAGGTCAACGAGGTGGACATCCTAGATATCCCCATAAACACCATCCTCGAACAGTACCTTGCCAGCGTCGAGCGAATGCAGGACCTGGATGTTGAACAGGCCGGCGAATTTCTAGTCATGGCCGCGCTGCTGATGGAGATCAAGAGCCGGGAGGCGTTGCCTGTCCAAGAGGAAGAAGTAGGGCGTATTGAGCTGGAAGACCCCCGAATGGAGCTGGTCAAGCAGCTTCTTGAATACAAGCGGATCAGGGATGCGGCGGAGGCGCTCGTCGCGCGCGAGGAAGAATGGCTTGCGCGCTACCCGCACCCGGAGCCGGAGATCTCGTGGGAAACGGAGTCCAAAGAAGGGGACGGCGCCGGATCCCCCCAGCCGATGGTGGACCTCGACCTGTATACACTCCTGCGCGCATACGAGGGGATCTGCCGCGAGACGATGCCGGTACGGATGGTCTCCGTCCAGTATGAAGGCGAGACGATCGAGGAGAAGATCGAGCGGATAACCATGGCGGTCAGGGGAGGGCGGACGGTAACGTTTCGCGAACTGGTGCTGTATCCGGATAACCGCGCCGACGTCGGTCTGACGCTCCTGGCCGTCTTGGAACTCATGCGGGAAAAGGTGCTGGTGGCCGAGCAGGCGGAAGACTTCGGGGAAATCGTCGTCCGGGCGCGCACCCCCGCGGACGACGCCGCGCTGGACGCGGCCGCCGCGGCCGCCGAGGCGGCGCTGGCGGCGGCCGAGATGACGAAGCAGCCGCGCGCGGCGCCGTGGGGCAGGCTGTTCCCATGGAAGCCGGAGGAAAAGCCCATACTGGATTCGCGCTCCTTGGATGAAGACGAAGACGAGATGTCCGGAGAACGCGATGAGGAAATCCCGACGCGCGCCGAGATGGACGCGATAATAAAGAGCGCCGATGCCGCCAGCGAGCGGTTCGAAGCATCCAGAAGAAAAGCCCCCTTCGCGGAAGAAGTTCAGCGGCCCCGGGAAGACCATGCGCTCGCCGGCGGAACGGACGCGGCGGCTCCGGCCATGTCCTCCAGCCAAGACGCTGAATGGTCAGCCGAACACCATCCGCGGATCGTCTTCGCCGGGCGCGCGGACCAAAGTGCCGCCCCGATAGGAGCCGCCACGCAATCTCCGCCCGGTCAGTACCCGGCCCAGACCCTGCCGGCCCCAACCCAGGCCGTCGATGAAGTCATCGTGTTCGAAAATCTCCCCCCTTCCAACGGCGCGGCTACGGACGGAAGAACGACGCGCGACGGGGCGGAAGAGGAAAAGGAAACGACAAGCTTGGAGAAAGAACGCGAAGAGGAAGGCGAAGGACGGATGGACGGCGAAGAGGAAGATTGCAAAAAAGAAGGAGAGACGGACGCAGAAAAAGGCGAAGAAGGAACCGCCCCAGAGGCAAAGGAGGATGCGGATGGGAAAGGTCAGGGGGAAAAAGCGAATAGACCGGACGAGGCGGAAACAGGCTGAAGGACGGCGATAAAGGACCGCGGCTAGTATATTATACCGGTTCGCGGACCGGAACGCCGAAGGCAAGGATTCGCGAGGAGTGGAAAACATGCGCATGATAGACCCCCATGCTCACATGTTCAGCAGGACCACCGACGATTACGAAAACATGGCCGTAGCTGGGATAGAATGCGTGGTCGAACCGGCCTTCTGGTTGGGTTTGAACCGGCGATACGCGGAAACGTTCTTCGATTATTTCAACCACATAACTACATTCGAACCGCAACGGGCGGCCAAACGCGGTATAAAACATTATTGCACGATCGGGTGCAACCCGAAAGAGACCGAAGATCTGAAGCTTTTTCAGGATGTCCTGGCCGGGATGCCGGAATACCTCGACAGGGATTCGGCCATAGGTATAGGCGAGATCGGACTGAACGACATGACCCCGAACGAGGAGACGGCGCTGATCATGCAGCTGGAATTGGCGAAGAAACGCGGCTGCCCGGTCCTCATACACAGCCCGCATAACAACAAGCTCGAGGGGACCTTAAGGATACTGGACATACTTAAGGAAGCGGGAAACGACCCGGAACTGGTGGATGTTGACCACTGCACCGAGGAAACAATAAAACATGTGAAGGATCGCGGATATTGGAGCGGCATAACGATGTACCCGCGCACCAAGTGTACGCCTCAGCGCGCCCGCGACATGCTCGAACGGTTCGGCACCGACCGCATGCTGATCAACAGTTCGTGCGATTGGGAATGGTCGGATCCGCTCGCGGTGCCCAAGTGCGTACGCCTGATGCTGATGACCGGCTTCTCGCGCGAAGAGGCAAGCAGGGTGGCGTTCGAAAACCCGCGCCGGTTCCTGTCGGCCAGCCCGAAATTCAAGCTTGCATGAACCGCTCCGATCGCCCGGATGCCCTGCCGCCGGCAGAACCGGACCGGCCGCCGGCATTCCGGCGGCGCGCGTCGGTGAGTTTTTCGCCCTTGCATGGAACGTTCGGCGTTGAAATTTAGGAAACCGGTAGCGGCTCGGTGACGGCAATGTCTTTCCGCCGAGCGCCGCGCCGGCCGGCGTTGCTCGCTCCCGCGCTGCACGTAACGCACGGGCCGCGGGACCGCCACGATCGTCATGGCGGAAGGAATTCGAAGCTACCGATCGAGTTCCTCGGGCGATTCGAGCAGCCTTTTGACCTCGCCCAGGAACGCCGCGCCGTACGCGCCGTCAACGACGCGGTGATCGGCCGACAAGGACAGATCCATCCGCATGCCCGGGACGACGGCGCCGTCCCTTACTACGGGCGTCTCGCGCAGCTTTCCGACGGCCAGTATGCCCGTCTCGCCGGGCTGGACTATGGCCGCGAACCTATCCACATCCAGCATCCCCATATTCGAGACGGTGAACACGCCGCCCTTGTATTCCTCGGGCAGGAGCCTGCCGGCGCGGGCCTTTTCGATCATCGCCCTGCTCATAGAAGCCAGTTCTGCCAGGGCGAGCCTGTCGGCGTTTCTTATGACTGGAACGATCAGCCCGCTTCCGATGCTCACCGCCACGCCTATGTTTATATCCCCGCGCAGCACGATTGCGTCCCCGTCGAAGACGGCAGCCATGTCGGGGAATTTGCGGATCGCCAGAGCGCAGGCCTTGACGATCGCATCGGTGGGAGTTGTTCGGACGCCGGCCTCAGACATCTTTTTCCTGAACATATGCAGCGGTTCGCCGTCAACCGACATGGTCACGACAAACTGGGGTATGTACTGCGCCGAGTACGTCATTCGCTCGGCTATCACGCGGCGCACCGGCGAGAGCTTTTTCCTTGCGAAAGCGCCCTCCGGCGGCAGCTCCGGCGCCGCCGCGACATCCTCTTCGAGCACCCTGCCGTCCGGGCCTGAACCCTTGATGCGCCCGATGTCAATTCCCTTGGCGGCGGCGAGAACCCTGGCCGCCGGCGTGGCGTCAATCCCCGATGCCATGGCCGCGAAGGCCGCCACGTCGCGCTCCATGATCCTGCCGCCCGGCCCGGAGCCG
>CALKMO010000273.1 GCA_937991785.1 uncultured bacterium
GCGCGTGAAGTATGGTTTTTTGTTGCCACCGAGACGACCAAGAACGCGGATGCGGCAGAAGGAGGCGATTTATGGCTGAAGGCGGGGCGAAGAGGGAAAAAGGCAAGAAGACGAAGGGCAAACCGGCCGAGGGATCGTGGGATTTCCTCGAAAAACTGATGAGAACCGATTCGCCGACAGGATTCGAGCAACCGGCGCAGCGTGCCATCGAAGAGTTCGCGCGTCAGCATGCAGACAGGGTTGACAGGGACGTGCACGGCAACCTGATGGCCGTGCTTAATCCCGGCGCCGAGATGCGCGTGATGTTGGCCGGCCATTGCGACGAGATAGGGCTGATGGTCTCGTTCATAGATGAGCAAGGGTTCCTCTTCGTCAACGCCATCGGCGGTGTGGATCCGACGATGTACGTGGGTTCCCGGGTCAGAGTGCTAGGCAAGAAAGGCCCGGTTCTCGGCGTCCTTGGCAGGCGGCCGATACACACGCTGCCGGCCGAAGAGCGAGGCAAACCAATAAAAGTGACAGACTTATGGATAGATATCGGCGCTTCATCCGCGGACGACGCCAGGGAACATGTAGCGGTGGGAGATCCGGCCGTAATAGAGGGCTCGTTCGCAAGGCTGCTGAACGAGACGGTGGTGGCGCGAGGTTTCGATGACCGTATCGGAGCATTCGTGGTGATGGAAGCTCTTAAGCTGCTGCGACCGCGCAGGGACAAGCTGAAAGTGTCCGTGTACGCGGTCTCAACGGTTCAGGAAGAGGTTGGGTTGCGAGGTGCACGTACGAGCGCCTTTTCCATAGATCCGCAGGTGGGCATAGCCGTTGACGTCGGCTTCGCAACCGATTATCCCGGAGAGAACAAAAGGGAATTCGGCGACATAAAGCTCGGCAAGGGTCCGATCCTTAACCGAGGTTCCAACATAAATCCCGTGCTGGCTGACATGATGGAGAAGACCGCCGAAAAAAAGAAAATTCCGTTCCAGATGCAGGCCGCTCCGAATTCGACCGGCACCGACGCCAACGCCATGCAGATTTCGCGCGGCGGCGTGGCCACTGCATTGGTAAGCATCCCAAACAGGTATATGCATTCGGCCATAGAGGTGGTGTCGCTTCGCGACGTGTCCGCCGCGGCCATGCTGCTGGCGGAGACGATACTCGCCATCGAGCCCGGCATTTCCTTCGTTCCGGCATGAGATGCTTTCGCTGCTGCCATGAGAGCGGGCGGGCCGCGGCGGAGCCGATGGCGCGTGGCCGGGGGTTTTTGGGGATTACCTAAAAAATTTTCTGCGTAGCGATGCCTGGCTGGTTCGCCGGGGCGCCTTTGGGGCGCAGGCGGTTGTTCGGGTTGCGTTCGGCGTTCGATCCGCGGCGAAGGGCGCCCTAGATATCGCGTCCTTTCGCCTTAAAAGGATCGCGAACGGCCCGTCGTCCGTCGCGTCAAGGCATCCACCGTTCCGGCTATTTCCGGAGAGAGCCACGGGCCGAAGCCAAGCGTCGCCTACGCGTTTCCCGGCGGCCACTGTTCTTCCTCGCGCGGCTGTCCGTCCGCTTTATTGCCGGGCTGAACCTATCCGCCCGTGAAGATTCCGCGCAGCCCGACATATCGCGGAGCATTCGCCCGCGGTTTTCACCGAAATAGTCGCGCGAGTTCCGAGGCGCCTGCGCCGATCTCCCGCCTTATGCTTGGGCCGGGCCGCGCCAGTACGCCTTCTCCTGGATCTCCTAGCGAGATCATCCGCCGACATCGAAGTATCCCGACCCGAATGTTGCAATAGCGGAATTCCGGCGCAACCGATTAAGGCGAGCGTTTACGATACGGTCTGTTCTCCTTTGCCGCCCCGCAATATGGCCGGCAGACCTCTCAACTCGCGGACCTTCATCATCCACAATAAGGCAAGATACGTGGCTCCGCCCGCCGCTCCGGCGACCGCTCCCCGGACCAATGCGTATTTCCTGGCAACAGAGGCGGCTCCCGTCCCCAAGCCGAACCCGGCCGCATCCAACGCCCACAGGCACACCCAGGCTGCAGAACAAGATATTGCGCACGCCGTTATGGCGCGCGCCAAGAACGGAATCCATCCGCTCCAATCCGCGCCGGCACCGCGCGTCCTGGCCGCAAGGACGGCCGCCATCGCCGCGGCCTTGGCCGTGCGCGAGACCGCGAAGCCGAGGCCCACCGATCCGTGAGCCAGCGAGGTATCCCGCGTCGCCAGAACGATGCCGACGTGCAGCGCCATCGCGGCAAGCTCGAGCAGCGCCGGCGTCCTGGTGTCGTCGGTAGCGAAGACGGCCCTGGTCAGCAGGAGCTCAATACCGAACCCGAACGCTCCCATCGCGTAAAACGCCAGCGGGACAGATATCATTTCCGGCGTTCCAGGCAAAAGCAGCGCCGCGACCTGCCACCTGAGCATAAACAGCAGCGCGCTCAGCGGCAGGAGGATCAGGACCATCGCCCTCAGCCCCCCATCCAGAGTTCTGACGAACCCGCCCCGGTCGCCGGAGGCATGCTGGGCCACAAGGAACGGAAAGAGCGCGTACCCGAGCGGCTCGACGAGGAACCTGAACGGCGCCTCGACTATCCGGTAGCTGAACTCCAGCCCCATGTAGTAGCCGCGGTCGCCGAACCTTGCATTGAACTCGCTGCCGAAATAGATGTCGAGAATCCTACGCGCGCCCACGAACAGCACGGCGTACAGCAGCGGCCAGGCCGCCTCGCGCCATACGCCGCGGAAGTCCTTGTCGCCCAGGTCTACCACGAGCCGGTATGCCGGAAGATCGCGCCGCAGCGCGAAAAGCTGAATCGCCAAGAGCCCGGCCGATCCCAACAGCACGCCCAGCGCTATGTAGTATACGCCGCTCTTCAGCGCCCACTCCTTCCCGCCAGCCCCGCCGAGCCATGCCGCCGCCACCACCGCCAGCAGCGGCAGCAGCGAGCAGACCTTGTAGGCCAGGTCTCCGAGCGCCGACTCGGCGAAGCGCTTGCGGCTCTGGAGCAGGCAATAGGCGACCCCGCCGAGCACCAGGAGCAGCCCTGCTGGAACCATTATCCTGAATATCGTCCGCGCCAGCGCTATGTCCCGGGCATATTCCGCCTCGATCCTCGCCGCGGCCTCGGCCGCCGCCACGGGCGTCAGTCCGGCCGGGACGAGGTCCTTGCGGACGAACAGCATGGAATTCGCGCCGTCCGGGAACAGCGCCCCGACGATAAGGATCGGCGCTACAATCAGCGCCAGCGTGTTCGCGAAAAGTCCCGCCAAGCGGACGGATCGCTCCTCCCCCAGCTTTTCGCGAACCCTCACCAGCGCTGGCATAAGCGCCGGGATGATCGAGTAGCGCATTATGTCGTAGAACATCACGGCCAGGACGGCCATCGCCAGGTACAGCTCGGCCTGGAAACGGTCGGCCTTCTCCGCGCCGTACACGAAGGGCAGCAGGAACTTCTCCACGCCGCCCATCAGCTTGCACGCGACGGTTATCGCCGTTAGGATCAGGGAAGCCTTGGCTATCTGGCCGGCGAGCGAAGGCGCTCCGGCCGGCATGTGGGCCTTGCCATCCCAGGAATCGCCTGGGGGATGCGTCATCTTTGCATGCCTCCTCGCCTCAGCCGGCACGCCTTAGGCGCAACTTAGCCCTTGCTGATTGACTCAAAAAACCCATCCGGGAATCTCCAGTCGCAGCCGGTAGACCGCTACGCATTCGATTGGGTGCCGCCGGTTCAGGATGGCCTTCCGGATCATCGAGCCGCCGGTCCGTTCGCCGCAACGGCGGAGTCGGCAAGCCACGCCCCAGGGCGCACCGGCCGGCGCAAAGCCAGGAATATCCCCCCCAGCACGCCCCATGCCAAGCGCCAGATCACGTCAACCAGCGAGAACGCTATCGCCACCGCCGGGGACAGCCCCAGCAGCTTCATGAAGCCCCAGTCCCGCACGCCGACGCCGTTTATTGAGGGAATTATCGTCATCAATATGACCACTATCGGTACAGCCGCGAACACGGTCAGGAATGGAATATCTTCGCCGACCACCTTGGTCCCTACATAGTAGTAAAAGACAATGTTCACCTTGAGCAAAAGGCTGGTCAAAAATATCTTTGCCAACATAAGCCACTGCTCGCGGTACTTGGCCGTCGTCTCCACCACCACCAGGAATTTCGATGCTATCGAACCCAGGATCGGCAGACCTCGGAAGGCGTCCAAGACCGCCGCGAAGAACGATACCATCCTAGGATGGAGCATCGCGGCGCACATGACCGCCGCGACCGTTCCTGAGGCGGCGAAGGTCCATATGCTCGATGACAGATCCTCGCTCAAACCGCTCCCGGCCTGAGCCGCCACTGCGATCAGCGCGATCACTATCAGCGTGAACACACCGATCACCCGCTGAATCACAACTACGGTTCCAGCGCGGACGAAATCGCTCCGGCTCTCAGTACCGAACACGGCTATCGCGCTGTCGCGTATCCGGATTACGTCTCCGCCTATATTGGTCGGCAGTATATTGTTGAAGAGCCCTGCGATTATGTTCGATCCCATCAGCGGCCAGAATCGCGTCTTTCTGCCCTGAACCTCGATCGTCTGCCTCCAGTTCCAGCTCGTTATCAGGTAGCCTACGAAATGGAAGCTCCCGGCAAAGAGAAACCATTCCCACCGATTGAGAAATCCGCGGGCCTGCTCCAAAACCGACGCCCAGAACCCGCGCTCCCACGATTTCCCGAGAGCCAGGCCGTTACCGCCGTACACGACCGTTATAAGGGGTCCGGACTTGTCTCCGACCCACCCGCCGCCGGCGTCCCTCGCGGCCATGCAGTAGGTAACGCGCTTGCCGCCGGATATCTCTTCCAGGGGGGTCTCCATCACGGGCAGGAGTTTTCTCGGCGGGCTGCGCATCGAGAATACGGCTCCGATCTTGGCGCGTATCCTGCCTACGAATGTCGGCGGCCTTACCGGCTCCGGCGGGTCGGCTTCGATTTCGGTCCTCGAACTCCGTCCTTCCGCGATCGCATCGAACGTCCCGTTCGCCGGGCCGGCCTGAAGCGATACGAGGTACCATATCAGCAAGGCGCTCAGAAGCACCTTGGCGACGTTGCCGGCGGCGGTTCTGAGCAGCGACCGCTTCGGCGGTACGGACGGATCGCCGGCGGCGGGCGGATCTCGGCGGGTCGGAGGCGTCAACCGATGCGGATCGAGATCCGCCGGCAACGGTTTGCCTCCCTTCCTCGCATCCTCCAGGCGGTTCCTGATGACCTTGGCCGGTACTCCGCCTACTATATCCCACCCGCCGCAGGACCTGATGACAACGGCTCCTGCGGCAGCGACGCTATCCCGGCCCATCTCCACGCCGTCTATGACTTTGACGTTGGCCCCCAGCCAGACCCCGTCGCATATTCGAACCCCGCCGCGGCTGACAGGCTTTTGCTGTATAGGCGGGATATCCGCCCGATCTATGCCGTGGTTCCCGCCGGCCACTATGTAGCAATAGCTGGCGAAAAGGACGTTGGCCCCTACCTTGCAGCTCGATTCGGACTGTATCTGGCAATTGGCGCCTATGTTCGAATTGTCGCCTATTTCTATAGTGCCGCCCTTGCAGGAAAGGATGGTGTTCCGGCCTATGAAAACACCGTCGCCTATCACGATGTTGGGTGTTTCGCCATCCGGGCCCTTGGCGTCCAGCACGACGTTATCGTCAATGATCACACCATCGCCCAGCCGGATTTTATGGGGATGTCGGATTGTGACGTTGCGACCGAACACGACTTTTTTTCCAATGTTTGGAAAAATGAGGCGATAAAGTTTCAATCTCAGGAAAAGTCCGAGCATGCCGGGCAG
>CALKMO010000274.1 GCA_937991785.1 uncultured bacterium
TGTCCCGCACCCCGCGCGTTCAGCCGCTACACCTCGGGCGGATGCCCGCCTTCGGGCTTGCGCCCGCCGTGGTCGCCGGCGATCCCCTTTCCGCCTCCGCTCGCCCGCCCGTCGCAGCGCACCCGCTTGCCGGAGCTTGCCCGCCTGTCGCAGCTCACCCGCGCGCCGCCGTCCCGCCCCATAGGCGCCGCGCCTCGCGGGCTATCTTCAGGAACCGCCCGGCCACGTCCATGTGTCTGAAGCGCCGCTTGCCTTTCATGTACGTCTCGGCATGTCCGCCCAGCGGATCGCGCCACTTCGCCGGGAGCCTTTTCGCGCCGAGTATTGCGCCGAGTATCGAGCCGGCCGTGGCGCCGGTACAGTCGGTATCAACGCCGCCCATGACGGTCAGCGCGATCGTCTTCCCGAAATCTCCCCGGCCGTAGTAAAGTCCGGCGACGGTAAGGGCGGCGTTGTTTATCGTGTGCGCCCCGCTCATCCCTTCATACCTCTTCAGGATGCGATCCGTCGTTTTGTCCCAGCTCCGGTCGGCGGCGCACCATCGCAGCGTCTCCCGCACGGCCTTCGCGGTCCGGCAGTTCTCGGGTATCTCCGTCAACCCGATGCGTATCGCCTCCATCGGATCTTCCACCGCGAAGGCGGCGGCTATGGCGGCGGAGAAGAACATCTCGCCGTATGTCCCGTTCTTTATGTGGCTGACCGAAGCGTCGCGATACGCCATCTCGGCAGCCTTCTCGGGCAGGCCCGGCGCCGCGTAGCCCCACGGATCCGACCTTATGTCCGCCCCTATCCATTCCCAGTATGGGTTTCCGACCAGCGCGGTCTTCGGAGGTTTAAGCCCTTTCTTCAGGTTCTCCAGCGCCACGTGCTCGGCGGTGCACGCCATCGGAAGATATTTCAGCCAGGCCGCGCCAACGTCCGCCGATGAAAAGTCCGGCCCGTATTCCTCCAGTATGAGCAGGCCTAGGAGCGTGTACGTCAGGTCGTCGTCGGTGCCGACGAACGAGAGGTTCGGCTTCAGGAAGAATTTCCTCGGCGTAAGCCCGTAGTGTCTGTTGTGGGAATTGCCGGGCTTCGGGTCCAGCGGCCAGTAATCTTCGAGAGGATACTTGCAGCCGAGCGCGTCGGCGGCCTGCCTTATCGCCGACTTGCTCATCCCTTCGCACGGGATGCCCAGCACGCAACCGGCCGCGCGGCCCAGCCATGCGCCGAGCAACTTGTCCTGAAGCGCACAGTCGGAAAGTTCTAGAGGCATTACACGGGGCCCATTGGGCCGGAGGGCCTTAATCTCCCGCAGCCCGATCGGTTCCGCGCGGTCCATTGCGGGGTCTATCGGCAGTTTTTCCGCTTCTTCCCTGAGCTTCGCGATTTCCCGACGGGCCCGTCTCTCCAATCTATCAGCATCCGCGCCCTCTTCTTTCTTCACGTCCAACCAATCGCTCAGCAACCCGAATTCCTTGCGCAGCTCCTTGAAATAAGCCACTGTTTCCCTCCTCCCTCCGGCCTCCCGCACGCACCCCCGATGCGACGCCATCCGACCTAATCAGCCGATTCCCCGCCGGAACCCCGCTGTTCCTCCTGTCCCTTTCCGCCCGCCTGCCCGCCGCCCTGCCCGCTCAAGCGGCGGAGGCGGCGTATCTCGTCCCGCAGCTCCGCCGCCCGCTCGTAGTCCTGCCGCCTGACCGCCTCGGCCTTCTCGCGCTCGAGCCTGGCGACCTCGTCCTCTTCCGCCGGCGCGACCGTCAGCCTTTCCCGGAACGCCTTCTCCAGCTCGGCCAGCGCGTCCATCGAACGCTTCTTCTCGACGCGGAACGTCTCGTCGTCCATCGGCGGCAGGGCCTCGATCTTCTCCGCGCACTCGCGGACCTCCGCCGCCGCCCCGGCGAAGTCGAGTCCCGCGGCCTTCTTCATGGCCTTGGCCGTGTAATGGATGCGCAGTATGTACGGCCACCACTTCTCGAGGTAATCGCGGTCTTCCGCCAGCTCTCCGTGCTCGTGGACGAAACGGAATATCCGCATGTTCCGCTCGGTATCGCGTATCACGCGGTCGTAATCGCCGAGCTGCAGGAGCAGGACGTATCTCTGATACGTCATGGCGCTCTCGTCGAACAGTTCCTGGCATTCCTGGTGGCTGAGCCGGAAGGCGGCCGGATTGCCTTCGGCGTCCGCGCGGCGTTTTTTCTCCTCGTAGTAATCTAGCGCGAATTCGCGGCCGTGCGGACGGGCTCCGTCCGCCCGCCCGTCGCATTCGAACTGAAGCAGGCCGTGGTAAGTGTTGATGCAGACACGGATCTGGATCTTCTCGCGGCCGTCGGCGCCGCGTATCTTCCTCACCGCCGAGGACGGATCGTAAGGCCACCCGCGCAGTATGTGGGAGATATCTTCCATAGCGATCCAAGCACGGGCGCGGCTGCGGCCAAGACAACCGGACATGCGCGCAACCGACGCAACGAACGGATCGGACCGGCGGGCCGCATGAGCGGCGCGCCGCGAACGCCTTACGCGGGCGCCACGCTCCCACGCACGCCGCCCTGATCCGACCGGCCCCTACCCGATCTCCGCGATTGCCTCGTCCACGGCCTCGCCCAGCGCCTGGAGGCCGTCTTCGATCTGTTCTTTCGTTATCGTTAGCGGCGGCGCTATCTTCACCGTCGCTCCGCCGAAGCCGACCGGCGCGAAGAACAGCAGCCCCTTCTCGGCGCTCTTTCGGACCACGTTGAACGCAAGGTCCGGGTCCGGTTTCAGGTCCGTGCCTGGGACGACCATGTGCATTCCGGCCACAAGCCCCTTGCCCATCACACCGCCGATCCTGTCTGGGTGTTTCTTCATCATCTCGTTCAGACCGCGATGAAGAACATCGCCGACCCTGGCCGCGTTTTTGTGAAGCTTATCCCTTACGATGACCTTAAGGTTGGCCAGTGCAGCTGCGGCGCAAACGGGGTTGCCCGTGTGGGTGCTGGTCATCTCGCCTGGACCGTATTGGTTCATCACGTCCTCCCTTCCGATCAGCGCGCTTATCGGAAGCGAAGAGGAGATGCCCTTGCCCAGGCACATCAGGTCCGGCACTATCCCGTAGTGTTCGAACCCGAACATGGTGCCCGTGCGGCCGAAGCCCGCCTGAACTTCGTCGAACACCAGCAGGACCCCGTGCTTGTCGCACCATGCCCTGAGCGCCTTGGCGAATTCGACCGGCATTAACGCCGCGCTGCCGCCCTGGTAGGTTTCGCTCATTACCCCGCATACGGAATCCGGTTCTACGCCTTTTTCTTTCAGCGCCCGCTCGAATGCGTCGAAACTCCTGTCCTTGCACCTGAGGTCTCCGGGGAAGTCCACCTGCACGAAATCCGGGTGACCGTCCGGAAGCCAGTTCTTGAGTGCTGGTATGCCGCCGGCGAGCTGCGCGCCCATAGTGCGTCCGTGGAAGGCGCCGTTGAACGTTACGAACTTGAGCTTGCCCTTTCCACCCTTGGCCAGTCCCCACGTTCGGCACAGCTTGATTGCGCATTCCGTCGTCTCGGCGCCGGTGGTAAGCAGGAAGACCTTTTTTAGAGGCGGCGGCGATAGCTTCGCCAGAAACTCCACCAGCTCCGCCCGCGGCTCGTTTACGAAACAATAGCTGTGCAGCATCGGCACCCTGGCCTGCCGGGCCACCGCCGCGGCTACCTCCTTCCTGCCGTGCCCGGCGTTGGCTACCAGCACGCCGGAAGACCAATCCAGCCACTTGTTGCCCCACCTGTCATAGACCTGGCATCCGACAGCCTTGTGCCAGAGCACCGGCGGCTGGCCGGTCATCGAGATCGGTTCTTTATTCCGGAGCTTTTCGAATACCTTCACCGACTGCGGAACCGGAAATTTCGTGACTATCTTCCGGTACTTCGTGTTGACGCGGGGAACCTCTCGCGGTTCCAGCGGAAACATTTTTCCCATGATTCCAGAACCCTCCTCCTCCAAATGGTGCGCGGCCGGCCGCTAGCCGGTATTCCGCGCCGGCCCAAGGGCTGTTTTTCCCTCGTTCGAAAGATATCCGCCAAACCCGGCTCTTTGTCAACCACCTGTGCGGAGGAATCGTCCCCTAGGGGGGATCCGCCCGGTACGCGGCGGTGGCGCTGCGCGCATGGGCGCGAATTCCTTGGGATTTCGATATCCGATCCGCCGTGATTTTCCGTTAGAATATACTGGCGGCCGGACGTGGATCGGCTCGCGCCCGGGGGCGCTCGTATGACTGGGGGTAGGATGGAACTTTTCCGTCGCACATTTGCGGTCGCAGTACTTTTGTCGGCGGCGGTGACCGCCGGCGGCCCGGCGGCGTATCCAGGCGACGCGGGTCCGGGCCGAATCCAAGAGCGGGAAGGTGCCGGATCGGGAGGGGGCGGTCCGGGAAGCGACGCCGCGACCGAGGAGGACGAAGAAATAGCCGCGGCAGCGGCGCGGCTGGGGCACGATGATTTCGATGTTAGGGAGCGGGCGACGGAGTTCCTGTGGCGGCGCGGCGCCAAGGCCGAGGCGGCCTTGCGTAAGGCGCTCGGATCTTCCGATCCGGAGGTGGTGGCCCGCGCCGGGATGATCCTCGAAAAAATCGAACTCGGCCTGACTCCTGATGCGCCGAAGGAACTGGCGGAGCTCGTCGCGCGCTACAGGGATTCCGGCGGCGAGGACCGGGTCCTGGCCGCGAGGGAGATGGAAAACTTCGGAGCGGAGGCGCTCCCCATACTGCTCGCCGCATCCGCGAAGGAGAAAGACCGCACGGTGCGGCCGGAAATCCTCGCCTCGCTCGAAAGGTGCGCGCTGCGCGCCTTCCGCGAGCGCATCGAGGCCGGAGAGACTAATCGCGCTGAGGAAATACTGGCGAAGGCGGCATCGGGAGGCGACGAGCGGATGCTCCGCCACTACGCCGCGTTACTGTTCATATCCGGCCGGCTGGAGAAGAAAATATCGGAATTGGAGACGGCGGTCGGGAATGGGGGGGAGGCGGCGCAGGGCGCCGCGGCCATGATCGTATTCCTTCGGGTGGCGGCCGGGGATATGGAGGGCGCGGAAAGGGCGGCGCGCCTGAGCGGACGGAAGGACCTCCTGGACGGCATACTGCTGGAACGCGGGAAGTGGACCGAGCTGGCACCGCGCCTCCTCGCCGCGTCCGCCGGCGAGGAGGCGCCAGGCGGGGGAAGAACCGGTAGCGGCCCGGACGGCGGCCCCGCAAAAAATCTTCAGGAGATCGCGATCCGGGCGACGATATGCCGCCTGGCCCGCGACGGACAGGGCTGCGAGAAAGCCGCGGCGGAACTTGCGGAGGCGGCCGCGGCGTCCGTCCAGGCCAAAGGCGCTGCGGGGACCGGGAACGCCGAGGATACGGCCAAGCTTCTCAT
The DNA here is from genome assembly GCA_937991785.1 of uncultured bacterium. Classification (GTDB taxonomy): domain Bacteria; phylum Planctomycetota; class SZUA-567; order H5-PLA8; family CALKMO01; genus CALKMO01. Next base: position 5,364 of record CALKMO010000274.1, read on the forward strand.
CCTCGCAGGGAAGGTCCGCGAGGCCATCCGCCTGCTCGAAGCGGCCGGCCGCCTCGACGCCGTCCGCGATATCCACATGGCGAGGCTCTCCCTTCGCGAAGCCCTCGATGCGGCGATAAGGGCCGAGGGCAGGGGTCAAGACATCTCCCTGAAAGAAGACCTTTTCTCGCTCAGGCTTTATACGGCGCGCCTGTATATCGAGATCGGCGAGGACGGAAAAGCTGACGCGGCGATCGCCGGGCTGCTCAAGCGCGAAAAGCCGGAATTTTCCCGGGGCGAAGACGAAACTTTTACGGAAAGGGCATTTAGGCTGGTGCGGATGATCGAGGCCGCCCGCGAACGGTCGCACGCGAAAGCGATCGAACTCTGTTTCGATGCGATGCCCCTGATCGAGGAGGAACCGGAAAGGGCAATGTGGCTCGCGGCGGAGCTTTTCCCGGGCCAGGAAGAGGAGGCGGCCGCATGGTGGTGTGTGCTGCGGTCGAAACCCGGCGGCGGCGCCGTGAGGGATAGCCCGGCGAAGGTGGACGGCGGCGCGGGAGACGGGGCGGAAGCGGGGAAATCGTCCGGATTATGGAAGCGCCTGCTGCGCCGCGTGCTGTCCGGCACGGCGCGCAAGGGGCGGGCGGGAGCAAAAGACGCGAAGGAGGTGCGGGAGGCGCTCGAAACGCTGCGCCGCCTGCTTGCGCGCGAGGCCGAAGCTGCGGAGGTCGCCCAGCGGGTCGAGGATGCGATGAAGGCGATCCGCGAGGGAGACGGGCAGGAAGCGAACCATATCGAAATCGAGCGATTGTTGACGGGTCTGGCCGCGACATGCGAGGGCTACGGCTTGTACGCGAAAGCCTTGGAACTTCTCGACGAGGCGGAGCGCAGGGACCCATCGGTAGAACGGCACATGCTGGCCGGCGACTTCCGTGCCGCCCGTGGCAAGTGGGCCGAGGCCGCGGAAAGATACATGGCCGCGTGGGAACTCGAGCGATCCAGCGGTTTCCCCGAAATGCTCCCGCTGTTCCTTTACGGGAGGGCGATGGCCGAGGCAGGGAAGCCGGACGAGGGCGGCAAGGCGACAGCGAAGGCCAGGCTTTTGCCGCTGGCCGACGCGGTCGCCCGCCTCGAAATTCGGACCGGGCTGGCCGAACGCCTGATGGACGATGAGGCGCAACGCGAGTTGGACATTGCCGTCCGGACGCGCCCATTTGCGGGCCTGCCGCCGAATTCGGGCGCGCCGGTCCTTAACCTGTGCGAGCGGGAAACCGACGCCGTCCTGTACCCGCGGGAGGCGGCCGCCGCGGCGGAGCGGCGCCTGCTGAGGCTCGTTACGGACGGGGACGAGCGGATCTCCTGCAGATGGG
>CALKMO010000275.1 GCA_937991785.1 uncultured bacterium
ACCCACGGCACGGCGCCGAAATACGCCGGACAGGACAAGGTAAATCCGAGCTCATTGATGCTCTCTGGCGCCATGATGTTCGAGCACATGGGGTGGGTCGAGGCCGCTGACCTGATCGTAGCCGGCGTATCGGCCGCCATAAAAAACAAAACCGTGACGTACGACCTCGAGCGCCAGATGGAAGGCGCCAGACTCTTGAAGTGTTCGGAGTTCGGCGAGGCGGTCGTCGCCGGCATGGGGGCGAGATGACCGCAGGCTTTCCCGAAGGCGCCGCCCCGTCGGCGCGGCCGCGCGGCTATGGGAGCGATGTCTCCGAGGCAAGGGATGCCGTCTTGCCCTCTATGCCTAATCGCATGGCATCTTCGCGGTTACGGCCATGCGCCCCAACTCTACAATGATGTCCTTGTGGGCTTGACAACCGGGTCCACCTAGCCTTAAAAGGTCACGTGCATGGACGATAGCGTAAGGATTTCCATCCGCTTGGAACTTTCTCTGCCAGGCTTGGATCCGGGGGGCTGCCGCCTATTTGGGGCATCGGTCCACCCGCGCTTCCAAGGCCGGCGTTTCCGCTAGTCTCCGTCGGGCATACCGCCGCAAAAGGGCCCGCCGCGTGAGGAATTGCCTCGTCGGTCTAGCCGGCCGGTTCGCCGTCACCTATAAGATGTTCCGGGACGGATAACAGCGCGAGCCGCGATACGGAACCGCAGAGAGAAAAAGGCGAGAAGGAAAGGGCGGAACGGATAGGGCCGCCAAGTCGGATGGAGAACGGGAGCATGCAGCAACAGATGGATGTGGCGGCGGGAAAGGCGGCCGAAATCGCGGCGGGGATGCCGGATATCTCGGCCCCTTTCTGGGCATGGTTGGTCTTCGGGGGCTTGGTGGCGATAATGCTCGCGGTTGATCTGCTCGTATTCGAGAAGAAGCCGCATGCAAGGACTCTCAGGGAGGCCGCAGTATGGAGCGCCGTATGGATCGCGCTGGCGCTTCTTTTCAACGTCGGGGTTTACTTCTGGGAAGGCAGGGAACGGGCGATCGAATTCCTCACAGCGTACCTGGTCGAGAAATCGCTGTCCGTGGACAACCTGTTCGTCTTCCTAGTGATATTCCGTTTCTTCGGGGTTGAAGACCGCTACCAGCCGCGGGTGCTTTTCTGGGGCATCATAGGCGCCATAGCTATGCGGGCGATCCTGATATTCGCGGGGGTCTCGCTGTTGTATTACTTCGACTGGCTGCTGTATTTCTTCGGCGCGATCTTGCTTTATACCGGTTTCAAGCTGATGTTCTCCAGGGATGAATCATACAGGCCGTCCGAGACGCTGGCCTACAAGCTGGTGCGCCGCTACGCGCGCATTACGGAACATTTCCACGGCGAGCATTTCTTCGCGCGCGAGGGCGGCAGGCTCGTCGCTACGCCGATGCTGCTGGTCCTCGTCATAGTGGAGGCAACCGACTTGGTTTTCGCGGCCGATTCGATCCCCGCCTGCCTCGGCATATCGCGGGACGGGTTCGTGGTCTTCACCTCGAACATATTCGCCATACTGGGCTTGCGCGCGCTCTACTTTCTGCTGTCCGGCCTGATGGGCCGCCTGCGTTTCCTGAAGCCCGCCCTGTCCATCGTGCTCGTGTTCATAGGCGTCAAAATGATCGTAGAGGAGGCGTCCAAGTCGGATACTTTGGGATCCTTGACGTCGCGGCTGCCGCATATATCCACATCCATGTCGCTGGCTGTCATCGGCGGCATTCTGACTCTGGCCGCGGCACTGTCCTTTCTTGTCCCGTCGAAAGGAACCGCTTCTGAAGAGGCCGGTCCGCAGGATAAGGCCGGCACGTCGGCGGAAGACAGCCCATCGAAGACCGCCGGCTCCTCTGATGGCGCAGCGGGCGATTCCGATACGCCTGCCGCGCCTCGGGATACCGGCGGCGGCGAGAAAACCTGACCGGCGGCCTCGCGCGCCTGCGGCAATGGGCGGCAAATGAGCCGAAGCTCCCGTAGCAGCCGCCCGGATATCGGATGCGAGCGCAGGCCCGCCGCAAGGCCGTTTCGAAGCCGCGGCCGGAGGTATTCGCCAGACTGCGGCCCGCCGCATTCTGCATGAGAAGACTCCCGCTTTCCCGGAGAGCAAATGTTGAGATGGGATTTTGATATTCCCTCTGAGCCTGCCGTTTTTCGCGTGACGCGGCGGCGATGGTCGCTATTCTTTTGGGAATTAAGAAAGTGAAGGGCGGAAGGCGCCAGGCGGCGCGCGGGAAACGGTTCGAATACAAGGAGGAAGCGGCATGATCGTCGGCGTTCCGAAAGAGATCAAGGACAACGAATCGCGGGTGGGGATGCGGCCGGTAGGCGTCGAAGCGCTGACTCAGGCCGGGCACAAGGTGCTGGTGGAGCGCGGTGCGGGGATATCGTCGGCGCTTTCGGACGAGGATTACGCAAAGGCCGGCGCGGAGATAGTTCCTGGTCCCCAGGATATCTACGGCCGCGCCGACATGGTGGTCAAGGTCAAGGAACCGCTGCCGCCGGAAATACCGCTCATAAAACCCGGCCAGATAGTTTTCACTTATTTCCATTTCGCCTCGTCGCGCGAACTTACGGAGGCCATGATAAAGAGCCGTGCCGTGTGCGTAGCTTACGAGACGATAGAGGACCGGCAGGGGCGCCTTCCCTTGCTGACGCCGATGTCCGAGGTGGCCGGAAGGATGGCGATCCAGGAAGGCGCCAAGTACCTGGAAAGACCGATGATGGGGCGCGGCATACTATTGGGCGGGGTACCAGGAGTCGAGCCGGCCACCGTCGTCATACTCGGTGGGGGAACCGTTGGCACCCAGGCGGCCAAGGTCGCCGCAGGGCTCGGCGCCCGCGTCGTGCTCCTCGAATCCAACCTCGACAGGTTAAGGTATCTCGACGACGTCCTCCCAAATAACGTGACGTTGCTTTACAGCGACGCCTTCGCCATCCGCAAGTGGGTACGCGAGGCGGACCTTCTCATCGGCGCCGTGCTGATAAAGGGCGCCAAGGCTCCGTGGCTGGTTACGCGCGAAGACGTGCGCGACATGAAACAGGGCGCGGTCATCGTGGATGTATGCATAGACCAGGGTGGCTGCGTCGAGACATCGAGACCCACGAAGCACTCAGATCCGGTATACGTCGAGGAAGGCGTGGTGCATTACTGCGTCACAAATATGCCGGGCGCGGTGGGCCGGACATCCACCTTCGCGCTAACGAACGTGTCGCTTCCGTACGCCATGAGGCTGGCCGCATCCGGGCTTAAGGCCTTGCGCGGAGACCGCGGGTTCATGGCGGGACTGAACGTGGCTTTCGGAGAGGTCTGCTACCCTGCGGTGGCGGAGGCTTTCGGACTGTCCTATGTTCCGGCAGAGAACATACTCGACCGCCATTGCCAATAAACGTGACGCATGCACGCGCCTCCGGCATCTGCGCACTTACGGCCTGCACCCCCGCGCCTCTAGGGCGGGACAGCCCGGAAATAAAACCTCCCCCCTCTCCTTTCCTCCCGGATCAATCCTTTCCGGCGGAGGTCGTCAAGAATCCGCCCGGCATCCTTGAGGCTTAGACCGAGGACCGCCGCGATGTCCTCCGGCGCGCACGGGTGGCGCGATACTATGGCGAGCATCTCGTCGGCTATGCGCGCGGGGTCGGCGCCGTATCCGCGATGGATGCCTCCTGTCCTGCCCGCCTCCTTCCCGCCTGCTCCAATCCCTATTCCGCCCCTCGGCGCTCCGCTTCCGCTCTCGGCCGTCGCCGCTCCTTCGGACAATTTCGCAGCCCCGCCAAGCCCGGACACCTCTTTTCGCCGGGCGACCGCCGTTCCCTCCTTCTTTCCCGCCCCCTTTCCGCCGAATTCGGCGATTATCTCGGCCGCCGGCCCGAACGCCCGCCTGATCCGATCAAGCTCCTCCATCGTCGGCGCAACCACACCATCCTCCGCCGGAGGCCGCACCGCCGTGTTCAGTTGGATCTTGTCGGGCGAGATGCGTCTTGCGATAAGGCGCATTTTTTCGACCTGATCTTCCGTCGCGTTCAGACCTGCGACCAGGAAGACTTCGAGCCATATCTGTCCGCTATACTCCCGTCTGAACGCCTCCATGCCTTCCACGACGCGATGGAAGTCCAGTCCCGGGGCCGGCCGGTGCATTTTCCGGAAAACTTCCTCGTCGCCCGCCGCCAAGGTCGGCAAAACCACGTCGGCCTGCGCCAGGTCCCGCCGGACCTCGGGCATCCACAACAGCGCGCCGTTGGTCAGTACGGCCGCCGGCGCGACGCCCATATCTTTTATGCCGCGGATCACATCGCCGATGCGGGAATGGAGCGTCGGCTCGCCGGATCCTGACAGCGTGATGTAATCCGGCTCCAGCCCGCCGACCAAGGCGTCCCTGACCGCTTCGACCGCCTCCGTGGTCGGAACGTATTCCCGGCGGTCGAGGACCGGCGAAGTGGTCCGGCCGAGCTGGCAGTAGATGCACCCGTAGCTGCACGTCTTGAACGGGACCAGATCCACGCCCAGCGACATCCCCAACCGCCTGGACGGAACCGGTCCGAAGACTATCTTTCGCTTCGTCCCGCCACTCATCGATCCTCCGTTCCTTGCGAATGCGAACTTTCAGCCAGCTTCGGCCTTGCGTCCTTCCGGCCAGCGACGGCGCCCGCGGCCGCCGATGCCGCGCCAAGGAGCGGCCGAGGCCGGGAACTTCCGGCGATTCCCGTCTTCACTCCTTCGGCGGCGCAATAACCCTGACGGCGCCTGGCAGGCATCGCGCTTCCATCGCCTCCCCGTCCGCAAGGAAGCCGGCGGCCTCTCCGTCAGTCTGCACCGGGATACGGCTTCCCGGCGGAGCCGTTATCCGGAAGACTTTGCCGCGGACCAAGCTTATGCGGGCCGACCTGTCCGTTCGAGCGAAAAGCGCCTCGAAGGCGCAAAGGATCAACCCGGCCCTGGAGCCGGCGCGGACGGCGCAGAGGTCAATGGAACCGTCGTCGGGGACCGCCGATGGCGCGACGACGAGGGGCCCGCCGTAACGTCGCGTGTTGCATATTATGGCCGTAGTCGCGTCTTTTTCGGCCGACAAGCCGTCGGCTTCCACCTTCAGCCTGTCGAATTGGAACGCCGCCAGGGTCTTAAGGATCGGACCGGCATACGACATATAGGATGCCGTCCCGCGCCTGGCGACGGATAGCGAGCGGACTACGGCGGCATCGAAGCCGACCGATACGCAAAGCAGGGCGCGGGCCGGAGGTTTTCCGCCCAGCCGCCACTCGATGGCATCCAGCCGCCTCTCGGCGCCGCGGACCAGCGCTCGGACGGCCGAGGCCAGGTCGGAGGATATGCCGAGTTCTCTGGCGACGGAATTGCTGGTCCCAGCCGGCACCGGCAATATGGGCGGGAGGTCGTTCCCCGAGTTCGCCACGCTGCTGAGCGTACCGTCGCCGCCGATGACGACGATCGCGTCCGCGCCGGGCGGGATTCCGATCCGCGGCGGGGAATCCGTCCGGCCGTGAGCCGCGCGGTCGTCCGGCGCGCCTCCCGCTCCGGCATATCCGCCGCCATCGGCCACTCCGCCACCTTTCGCGGCCGGCGGGAAGATCGCGAGGCGTCTGACTGAAATCC
>CALKMO010000276.1 GCA_937991785.1 uncultured bacterium
CAAGTACCACGTCGGGAGCCTGCCGGGGTTCCCGTTCGCCATATGCCGGTACATGCGCAAGATGGAGATATACCTTCAGGACCTCGTTGCCGAAAGGGAACGTGTGGACGAACTGCACGGGCGCGTAACGGCGCTGCTGGAGGGCATCATAGGGAGGTATGATGAGTGTGGTTGCGACGGCATAATTTTTTGCGAGGACTGGGGGACGCAGGAACGCACTCTGATATCGCCTGCCATGTGGCGCGACATCTACGGGCCGCCATACAGGCGCCTGTGCGGCGCGGCGCACGACTGCGGCATGGACGTGCTGATGCATTCCTGCGGATATAACTGGGCCATACTCGACTACCTCGCGGATGCCGGCGTGAACGCGCTCCAGTTCGACCAGCCGGCGCTGTACGGTCTGGAGCGGCTGGCGGAGAAATTCCGCGCCCGCCGTCTATGCCTTTATTCGCCGGTGGACATCCAGAAGGTCCTGCCGACCGGGGACCGGGCGAGGATCGAGGCTGAGGCGAGGCGGATGGTGGAGCTGTTCCGCGGCGGGTTTATCGCCAAGAACTACGGAGACCTGCACGGGATAGGCGTGCAGCCGGAATGGGACGGGTGGGCCTACGAGGCTTTCATCGAGGCCGGGTGTCCGCCCGGGACGCTGAGCTGACGCTACGTCCTCCGTCGGATCCGCGCCTCAGGCACCGGGCGTTCCGCCGCTCCTGTCCGCCGAGTACCGGACCTCTTGCCGGAAGCGGTTCCCGCAACCGCGGACCGTTTTTCAGCGTCGGCGACGGGCGCCGCCGCCGCGCTTCAGCAGCGCCTCGGCGAGCTTTCGTCCCGCCTCTCTGGCTTTTCTCAGCAGGTCGGGGCGTCGAGACGCGGCGGTCGGGCCGCCGAGCCGTTCCCCGCAAAGGATTTCGACGGGCCGGAAGTTCCCGAACCAAGGCAGGTAGTCGGCGAACACCTTCGCATGCCGGGCGTAATCCGGGCGCTTGACATCCTCATAGGTTACGATAATCAACCCCGCGCGGCGCCCCGGCAGCTTCCTGCGCACGAACGGCCTGAGGCGGTCGAAGAACAGTTTCATCTGCCCCGACACGGTATCGTAGTAGATCGGCGATGACAGGATCCATATATCAGACTCGCGCAGCTTCAAGTAGACATCGTCAAGGTCGTCCCTGATTGCGCACCGGCCCGTCCTTTTCAGGCAGGCGCCGCATGCCTGGCATCCTCGATATGAGAGCTCGTTCAAGCGCACCGTTTCGCGATCTGCGCCGACCTCGCTCACTCCTTCAAGCGCCGCAGCCAAAAGGGTCTCGGAATTTCCGCCCTTCCTAGGACTGCCCGATATTCCCATCGCTTTCAGCATGGTTCGTCCTCCTCGATCGATCCCTCTTATTCGGTTTCTGGAGTCGGGACCTTTCTCGCATAGGACCGAGCTGCCGGCTTCCCAGTCCCGGTAACGAGCCTCAGTCCCCCCCCGGCTTACGACACGTTCCTGGCGGGCGCGGGCCGCGACGCCGCGAAGACCGCCCTGGCAACTCTGAGCGCGTTCCCGCCTATGATCTTGCGGATATCTTCGTCGGAATAGCCGCGCTGGACCAGGCCGACGGCAAACAGCGGCCAGTTGGTCCATGCAAGGCTGTTCTTCTTTTCCGGCCGATTCCATTCCGGATCGAACAAAGGATCGTTCGGCGGCCACAGACTTTGCCACTCCTTTCGCCTCGGTCCCCTGTAGGGTATTTTCTTCCGCTCCGCGCTTTCCATTGACGAATGATGGGCCCTGTCCGTGCCGATGGCCACATGATCGGCCCCGAACTTGCGGACGGCATAATCAATGTGGTCGAGGAATGCCAGTATGTCGCCGCTTCGGCCCAGGAACGCCGGCATGCAGCATATGCCGATGTAACCGCCGGTATCCGCTATGGCGCGGATGACCTCGTCGCCCTTCCCCCGCACGTGGTCGTTCAGCGCGCGGCAGACCGTGTGGCTGGCGACCACCGGCGCGGAGGAGGCCTTCGCGGCATCCAGGCTGGTGCGCTGGCCGCTGTGGGCCACGTCCACTATGACGCCCACCTTGTTCATCTCTCGCACCACGGCCCTGCCGAAGTCGCTCAGTCCCCCATCGAACGACTCGCCGCACCCGTCGCCTATCATGTTGCGCCTGTTATAGGTCAGGTGCATCATGCGGACGCCGAGCTGAAAGAAGATGCGGATGTACATCAGCTCTTCTTCCACAGTCTCCCACCGCTGAGTCAGAGGCACGCCATTGGCGCTCATATACATGCAGCGTTTTTTCTCTCCGGCCGCGCGTTCGATGTCCTCCGGCAAGGCCGCCCTGAAGACCACATCACGCGCCACGTCCGTAGCGTAAGTATAGTGGGCCAGCCGTCGCATCAGCCGCATGGGCGATTGGCACTCCTCGCCGGCGTTCTGGAATATGCACGTAACGCCGGCGGCATCCCACGCCTCGATAAATTCCTGCCGTTCGCGCGGATCGCAGGTCCATCGAGTCATCCTCATGTCCTCGATCATTTCTCCGATTTCGAGCGAGGAAGCCCCGGCTTCTGCCGCCGATCTTATGGCGTCGCCGTCCTCCGACGCGAATGGAGCGAACCCGTAGGCGTCTATGACAAGCGAGTTTCCGTGCAGCTCCATGCCGCGATCAAGCGTCTTCGAATCGGGCTTCAACATCCGCAGCGCCGTTTCCCTCGCTTCTTCGATCCGCTCGTTCATCTTTTCAGACTCCTTACTCATCTCAATCCGTCCGCGCGCCCTGCCAGACGCACCGCGCCCCAGTGCTGACAGCCTCGATGAACGGTCCGGCATCCGCGGCACGGCATAGATCTATATTGCCGGCGCCGACCGTCATGGGCCGAGCAGTTTCGCGGCGTTTCCGCGGGCGACCTTTTCGAATACGCGCTCGGTTATCCTGCCTTTCGATCGCATGTCGAGCAGCAAATCCACCAGCGGCGTCTCCTGCTTCGCGCCGGTCAGGTCGGTCCCGAAATACAGCCTGTCCTGAAACTCGTCGAGGAACTCGGCCGCGAACCCCTCGTCCCTCGCCAATGCATTCCACCCGCTGCGCGCCGACAAATCCCCGTGCAGATTGGGATATTTCCGCATCATCTCGACCGCCCGGCCCGGCCGAGCGATCGGGCCGGACGGGTATCCCTCCCTGGCTTCCGGCCTCTCCAGCGGACCTATCTCGGCCCAGAAAGGCTGCGAATGTCCGAGGAAAATCAGCTCCGGGAACTTCCCCAGCGCCCGCTCCAGACGCGGCAGGCCTGGCTCGTCTATCAGGCCGTAGCAGCCGCCGGCCCGCGATCCGACGTGGAAAGTCAGCGGCAGCCGGACCTTTTCCGCCGCGCGGAACAGGTTCTCGACCATCGGGTTATCGAACGGCAGGTTGGCGGTGACCTCCCCGACCCCGCGGCAGCCCTTGGCTTTATAGAAGGCGAGGAATTCGTCGAGCGGCGCGCCGGGCGAATTCGTCAGGAAGCGCGGATCGCAGTTGACGAACGGGATCAGGCGCCCGCCGGACTCGGCGCATATCGCCAGCAGGTCCTCCAGCGACTGCGGCACATGGCAGCACTCCGGACTGACTGACGGCAGGACCACGCCCTTCTCGATCCCGACGCTATCGTATATGGCTAATACCTCCGCCGGCGACGGGTAGGACGAACCGTCCCATTTGCGCGGGAACCCCGGCGCGCGCCTCAGATGCACGTGCATGTCTATGAACACGGCGTTTCCCCCATGATCGTAATGAGGCTACCGGATCCGGCAGGCGGAGGAAAAGCGCATCAGAGCGGGAACGTCTATCGCCGCCGCCGGTCCCTCCGCCAAGTCCGGCACCTCCCAATCCGATCGCGACCCGCCAGGGCCGTCCGGAGGACCGCGCGCGACCGGGAGGCCGCTCCGGACGCCGGGCAATTTTCCGCCTCAGGGACGCGAATGGAAAGGGCGAAAAATCGTCTCGCCGCCCGCGCCGGTCCCACTTTTCCTGTGATATCCGGGCCGCACGCCGTAAAATCTCGACCGACGCCGGCGGGAAGGAAAAACCGACGGGGGCGCAAACCTCCGGACCGACGAACCGGCAACGGCAGGCCGGCCGCGGGACCCCGTGCTGGTCGCCGGCGGTTTCCGGCGGTGGCGGGACTTTCGTATTTTACGGGACTGCGGACGGCTTCCCGGCTGGGGCAGCGATTTTGGCATGCAAAGCGCATAAGCTGGCGGAGCGGGCCGTCGGCAGCCGGCGCGGGGGACGATTATGAAAATCCTAGTCGTCGGCGGAACGGGACATATCGGCAGCTTTCTGGTGCCGCGCCTGACGGCGGCCGGCCACGAGGTCGCCGTAGTGGCGCGCAACCCGCGGCCGAGATATGGCGACGGGCGATCAGGCGGTTGGGGGACGGTAAGATGGATAATAGCCGACAGGCGCGCGGAGGAAAAAACCGGAGAATGGCTGCGCCGGATGAAAGCCTTGGAGGCGGACGTCGTGGTTGATCTGATATGCTACAGGCCGGAACAAAACGAAGCGATGGTCGAAGCATTCGCGGGCAGGATAGGCCATTTCGTCCATTGCGGAACCCTATGGGTCTACGGGGCCGCGCGGCGCCGGCCTACGGACGAATCGCAGATCCGGAACCCTCTGGGCCAATACGGCCGCGACAAGGCCGCTATCGAGGCGAGCCTGATGCGCATGTGGCGCGACAGTGGTTTTCCCGCGACCGTTATCCATCCGGGGCATATATCGTCGAAATACTGGCTGCCGATAGACCCGCAGGGAACCGTAAACGGCATGGAAATTTACAGGCGTCTGGCGCGCGGCGAAAAGGTCAGGCTTCCCTCGGAGAAAGCGGCTTCGCTCCAGCACGTACACGCGGACGACGTGGCGCAGATGTTCGAGCTGGCGATAGCTGATCGCGGTGCCGCTCTGGGCAGGTCTTTCAACGCCGCCTCGCCGTACGCGCTGACGCTCACCGGCTGCTGCGAAGCCGTGGCGGCGATGTTCGGAAGAAGGCCGAATGTCGAGTACGTCCCGCTTGAGGAGCTTAAGGGCGAGCTGGGCGAGGCGGCATGGAAGACGACCGCCGACCACGTAGCGCATTCGCCGTGCTGCTCTATCGAGTCGTCCCGCCGCCTGCTCGGATACTCGCCGCGGTACACCATCGAGCGGATTTACGCGGAATGCGTGGAGAGGTGGCTGGAGAGAAGCGAGCTTAAGGTGGATTGAACGGCGGGGATACATCCGGGAAGGGACCGCAAAAGGGAGGATGGGGAAAAGCCGTGTTGCCGCCGATTCCTGACTGGGACGCGATGCACCCCTTCGCAGTCCATTTTGCCGTAGCGCTGGCTTTCGCCGCCGCGCTTTTCGTGCCGCTCGGTCTGCTTCCGGGTCAGAAGGGCAAGGACTTCGCTCTAGCGGCTCTGTTGCTTATGATCCTCGCTTCCTTCGCCTCGATAGTATCGGTTTCGACCGGCAGGGCCGCCGCGCGCCTGGCCGAAAGGAACGGCGATATCGAGGCGACGATCGAGCGGCACGAGCGCAACGGCGGATGGGCCAGGAATGCCCAGATCGCGCTTTCCTCGATCTATGCCGCGATGGTGCTGATCCCTATCGCGCGCGGGAAGGAGACCGGCCGGACGGCGTGGACGGCGATGACCGCTGTGTTCATGGCCGCCTATACCGGTTTTCTGATACTGCTCCTGTGGGCCGGCCACGATGGAGGATTGCTGGTGCACGAATATGGAGTGCGCGCGTTGTTGCCGAAATAGGCGATTTCGCAAGGCCTCGCCTTACGGTTCTTCGGCCGACGAAAATTAGCCTCCGCCAAGCTTGGGAACCGCGACCGGATCCGCATATGCTTCCGCCGCGCATGGCGCTCTCCAGCCGGCTGGGCAAGGTGCCGGGGCGAAGCCCCTTTACAAACGCTAAGCCGGACGGGGATACGACCGCGCGATCCGGTCCGTCGAGCGGATTTCTTTGGTTGCGCCCGGCTCGAGCGCGGTCCGCGTGCGGTTCCCATGTCGGTTGATTAGCGCGCGAATCCGTCCTTGGGCTTGTAATGAGGCATTCATTTTTGTATCGTCCGGCCTGCCCCTTCCGCGGCGGCGAGAATGGCGGCAGAGGAAAGCTCGACAGGAGGGAGAGAGGAAACCGGATGCGGCATACGGTCGCCCCCGGAGGCCGCCCGGCGCTTTCCCGGAAAAGGATCGGCTTAAGATGGCGGCAAACGATACGATAAAGATAGGCAAAAGGATACTGGCGGACAATGAACGCGCGGCGGCGGAAACGCGCGCGCGGCTGGCCCGCATGGGGCTTTTCATGCTGAACATCCTCGGCAGCCCCGGCAGCGGCAAGACCACGATACTCGAGCGCACGCTGCGCGAACTCGGCGGCAAACTGCGGATCGGCGTGATAGAGGGAGACGTGGAGACCGACC
>CALKMO010000277.1 GCA_937991785.1 uncultured bacterium
GGGACGCTTTCGTCGTGGACGGACTGAACTGCCGAATCGTCCAGGTGCGGATAAGGAGCGCGGCGGAGGAAAATCTGCCGCTCGAGTGACCGGCCGCCGAAACGGCCTGCCCTCGCCGCCGGCGATGCCGCCGGAGCGAAGGGGGCAGGCCGGGATGCCGCACGCCCGCGGAAACGCGCAAAAAGGCGCCGCGGTCGGGCGGCATAGAATAAGCGGGAGACGACGGCGACGCAGCACCTGCGCAGGCAGGGAGGGTGGGAGAAATGGGGACGAACCGGGCGTCGCGCCAGATCCTGACGCCTAGGGCGCCTGCGGAGGCGGCGGCGCTGGCGACGGCGCTGGCTGCCGTTCTGGCGACGGCCGCGACCGAGGCAGGGACGACGGCGGCCGCCGCCGAAGCGACCGCCGCGACGCCGGCAGCGGGGAATCCGTCTGCCGAGGGACGGCTCATACTTGACGAGGGCAGTCTCTGGCGCGGCTGGATCGCGTGGATGCCGGCCGTATGCCGGGACAAGGACGGCAAAACGGTACCGGCCAGGGTGTGGAACCCGCTCGGGATATCCAGCACGCCGCCGCCCGAAAGCTGGGTCAAACCCGACTTCGACGATTCGGCGTGGTTTTACTGGCGCGAGCCGAGGAGTCGCCGGACGATCAAAGACGGCGATTCGGAAATGCCGGTCTACGACATGGGGCAGTACGGGATCCAGAGGTCAATATATATCGGCCAGAGGTGTTTCCGAGGCAAGTTCGAAGTCAAGGACCCGGCGAAGGTCGGCGGACTGTCGCTGTCGGTCGGCTTCCGCGGAGGCGCGGTCGCTTACTTGAACGGCGCCGAGGTCGGACGCTCGCATCTGCCGCCCGAGGGTGAATTGTCCCCGGACGTTCCGGCCGACGACTACCCCGAGGATGCAGAATGCAAGGATGTCAAATACGATCCCAAGAAACCCGAAGTCATAAGGCGGCTGAACGCCCGCGTCAGGACGATGCGCGTTCAGATCCCGCCTTCGGCGCTCAGAAGAGGCCTGAACGTTCTCGCCCTGGAAATACACCGCTCGCCCATGAGGAAGGAGGCATGGAACGCCTGCGGGCTGGTTTCGGTCGAGCTGAGGGCATCGGGCGCGGAAGGGGCCGTGATCCCGGCGACGGGACGTCCGAAGGGGCTCCAGGTATGGAATGCCAACGCCCTGACGGCCGTCACGCCTTTCGGCGGGCAGGCTGCGGTACGGACGTGGGCCGGCGGGGGGGCGCTTGCGCAAAGGTTTCCGCTGAGCTGGGGAGACCGGCATGCGCCCCTGTTGCCGATCCGGATGGTCGGCGCCGGGAACGGCGCGTTCTGCGGCCAGGTCGTCGTATCCGGCGACGCGCCTATCAGGGGGCTCGCCGCATCCTGCGGCGACCTCGCCCATGCCGGCGGTGCCGCGAAGATACCGTCCTCGTCGGTCGAAATCCTCTACCAGGGATATCCGGATGCCTTTCCGACGAGCATGGACCGGGACGTCAACGCTTCGCTCGTGGATGTCCTGTACGAAAAACCGCCTCCGGAAGTCCCGGCGCGGCCGGGATGGACCGGCAAGGAAGATGCGCCGAAGCAGGAGTTTTCCATCCGCGGCTCGTGGACGGATCCCGGCGCCGTCGTGCCGATATGGCTGAAGGTCCGCGTGCCGAGGAACGCGCCGGCTGGAGAGTACTCCGGCGCGCTGACTATCCGCGCCGAAGGCGCCGCGGCCGTGTCCGTGCCGGTCAGGCTCCAGGTCGCCGACTGGACGCTGCCCGACCCGAAGGATTTCGTCACCCATGTGGGCGCGATGCATTCCCCCGAGACCCTCGCGCTCTGGTACAAGGTCCAGCCATGGTCGGAGGAGCATTTCAAGTTGATCGAAAAGACGCTGCGCCGCGCCGGAGAGATCGGCGGCAAGCTGGTCTGTCTTCCCTTGGTGGCTGGCGCGACATGGATCCATAACGACCGCTCCATGGTTGCCTGGGTTAAACAGGAGGATGGAAGTTTCAAATACGATTTCAGCCTTTTCGACCGCTACATGGACCTGGTTCTCAAATACCTGAAGCCCGAGGCGGTCATCCTGTACGTCACCGACGGAGACGGCAGGAGCTTCATCAAAGGGGTAAGCGCGCCGGACGGCAGCGTCATCCCGCTGCCGCCTTACGAGCCTAAGCCCGAATCGGTCGCCTTCTGGAAGCCGGCGCTGGCCGCCGTCCGGGAGCGGCTGGCGGCGCGCGGGCTGGGAGAGGCGGCCGTGCTTGGGCTGACCTGGGAAGGGAACGTCGGCGAGAAGGGGAAGGCCGCGGTGGAGCTGTTCAAACAGGCCGCGCCCGACATGAAGCTGGCGCAGATAGCCCACTACGGCGGGGCCGGAGGCGCCAACCACGGGATGCCGTACGGCTACGTGATGTCCGTGTGGGGCAATTTAAGGGTACCGGAAAAGAGCAAGGCGTTCGGTGCGCGCGATGTGTCCATGAAGGTAGCCTGGCACCCGCGGGCCGACGCGATATGGGACATCCGCTTCTTCGGACCGCGAGGCGCCTTCCGTACGATCATGGAGCGTTCGTGCCAGGGGACGATCGGCCTTGGGCCGGTGGGCCTGGATTTCTGGAACCTTCCGGGGCGGGGGGCGCTCGAAGGGGCCGGCGCGTGGAACCTGAGCATGTGCAACCAGACGACGGGCGCCCTTCTCGCCCCCGGCCCCGAAGGGCCGCTGAGCACGGTGCGCTTCGAGCAGCTTCGCGAAGGGCTCCAGGAATGCGAGGCGCGGCAGATTATAGAGAAGGCTATGGCCGACCCGGCGCTCAAGGCGAAGCTCGGCGATGCCCTAGTTAAAAAGTGCGAGGAGACGCTGAAGGAACGCGCCGCCGCCTTGGATTTCGCATCGAGGGGCGAATGGGGGCTGGAAGGCGAGGGCTGGCAGTGGTTCTCGACCTCCGGATGGGAGGACAGGACCCTGAAGCTGTTCGCCTGCGCCGGCGAGGTCGCCAAGGTACTGGGAGCCAAGTGACCGCGTACCGGAGGCCGGCCGGGGATCGCGGCGGCGAGATTCGGGTCCGAAACCTGTTCCGGCGGGATCGCCGCGGCGTACGATCGCGCGCACCGATGGCTCGCGAGTTCCCGGCTGAATTTTGTATGCCGGCCCGAAAAAGGAGGCGGAGTTGAACGGACGCAGCGGCGAGGATGCGGGCGCATTCGAGTTGCGCCTTTCCAAGGATCGGCCGGGCAGCATCGAGGTGCGCCGGTCCGGACTTCCCATGCCGATCTTTCTCGGGCAGTCCCCGATATGGGACGACGGCGCGCGGCAGGACATCCCGTTCTCCCGCATCGGGCGGTCCGGCGGCGGATGGACGGCGGTCGGCACCCTGAACACCCCTTCCGGCACATGGAAGGTTCGCGATACCCTGTCACCTCGCCGGAACACCCTCGTTGTGGAGCGACGGTGGACTTGGCGCGGCTCGCGCCTTGCGAACGTCCGGTTCGGCTTCGAGGCCTTCGCTCCGTTCCGCCGCTTGGATTTCTGGGCCAGGCCGTATATCTCAATGAACGGCAACCGCGGCTCGCGGACGGTCCCATCAGGGATGTCCAAGAACGGCCGGCCGTGGGTGTTCCGCGAAGAACGGACGACCGCGCCGGGCCTTATGACCGTCGAGTCTGAGGGGGAGGCGGCCGGAATATACACGGAGCCGGGACGGTCCGAGCGCGAGATATCGGCTTCGTGCATGGTTCGTACCCGGGACGGTTGCTTGCTTAGGATATTCTTCCCCTACGCCGAAAAGCCTGTCACGTTCCTCGGCGCGGCCTATCCCGGGAAATCGAGCGTTCCGGAGCAGGGGCTTTACACGTGCGGCAGCGGCTGGAACAACGGTTTGCCGGTCGAAGACGGCGAGGAAGTCCGCAGGCTCTTCTTCCTGGTGCTGGACGCGGCCGGTCAGCGGCGCCATGGCTACTTCCGCGTCTGGGAATCGGCGTGGGAAAACCTGGATGATCCCATCGCGCCTCCCGTAAGGCTGCACAGGATCGAAAATATCCTTTGGAAATCGCTCGATCATCACTGGTTCGACAGGGACGGCGCGCGCGGCTTCGTAGGCAGGATCGGAGCAGACGGCGACCTTCTGGGCGGGTTTACGCCGTGTTTCGAGGCGGGCTGGTGCGGACCGACCATGATGCTGGCATGGCTGGCGATCCGAAAGGCGGCGATGCTGGGCGAGCCGCGGTTTGCCGAGAGGGCCGTCGAGGCGGCCGACTTCTACGTGGATAACGCCGGGCTCCCCGGGGGTCTCTTCCGGACCCGGTTCGACGTGAAGCGCATGAGGTGGCTCGATCGCGAGCTGGACGCAGTGCAGATGGGCGGCGCCGCGTACTGGCTGCTGCGGTGCGCGGAGCTTCTGGACGGCCTATCCGGCAGCGCGTACAGCGCATCCTTCCCGGGTTCTCGGGCCGGAGCGGCGGCGGCAGAGCTGCCCGCAGGGGGCGGCGGCCGCGGCCGCGGATCTCCCGGTAATGCGGGACGTGTCGAATGTTCACGGATGGGAGCGGAATCGAGCGCTGCGCCCAAGGCATGCCTCGCCGCCAGATCCGCATCGGCTCGGGCCGTCGAGGCTCTGCTTAGGCGGGTGGCCGTCGGCCGATGGAAGGATTTCGCGCTGGCCTTCTGCGACCGCGCGGTTAGGACCCAGCGCGAGGACGGGGCCTTCGCGGCTAGATGGGCGGCCTGCGGCAGGGGATGCCGCGGCGTATGCTGGCGTCCGGCAAGCTTCGAGCGCGCTATGGGAGTCCATTCCGCGCGGGCCGTGCTGGAGGCGTTTCGCGTCACCGGGGAGAAGCGGTACTTGGATGCCGCCGCCCGAGGGGCCGAGTATTACATCCGTGCATGCGTGGACCGCGAGTGCGGATACGGCGACTGCACGGACATCCTGGATTCCACGACCGAAAACGACGCGGCGGGCGTACCGGACCTGCTGCTGGACCTGTACAGGGAGACCGGCCGCGCCCTCTACCTGGAAAAAGCGATCCGCGCGGCGGAATACTGCCTCGCCTGGATGTTCACCTACAACGTGCATTTCCCGCCCGAGACCGACTGCGGCAGGCGCGGCATGCTCACGCGCGGCTCATCGGCCATATCTCCGGAGACGGCCTTCGTGAGCTTCTTCTTCGCGCCGCAGGCCAACACTTTCCTGGAGTTTTGGCGGGAGACCGGCGAGGAGAGGTGGCTCGAGTATGCCGTGGCCGTCATCCGCGGCACACTCCAGATGATGACCGAACCAGGCGACACCTTCGGCCTGGCCGAGCGCCTGATCGGCTGCCGCGCGGAGGTCATACCGGTGCTCGACACCGTGAAGGGTTCCTTCGTCTGGAAGAAGGGGATGACGGGCTATTCATGGCATCAGCCAGTATGGTGGCCCGCGGTATTCAATCTCCTGAACTTCGCGGCGGTGGAGGATCGTTTCCCCGAGGTTATCAAGGAGCTCGAAGGCAGAGGAAGCCTAAAGTAGTGGAACCTGCGGCGCGCTGACCGCTGCCGCACCCGCCCGACCGGAGCGCGGGTCGGACCACACACTTCGCGCCGGCGCCGCCGTCAGTCCTTGAACCCGTTCCTGGCCGAAGCCTTCAGCCAATTTAGCCAGCCTTCCTCTATCTTTTTAAGGTCGTACCCGAATGCTTCTTCTATGGCCTCTCTATGTGCCAGGAACGCCTTGTCTTCGCCAGGGAACTCGGGGTTTGGCATCTTGCTCATCTTCTCCTTTATCAGCTTGACCATCTTCGTGAATTTCGCCGGGTGGACCTTGACCAGGAAAGTCACCATGCTCCACGCATAGGCGTAGGATCGCGGATCCCGCGGCGATATTACGGACGCCTTCATCATCGTCTCGAAGCTCTGGATGTTGTTCCTGGCGATATCGTCGCGCAGAAGCACCGAATTCCGCTGGAATCCCTCGGTCAGATGTCTCTTCGCCGGATCGCCCCCGCAGTAGACGAAGTTGTCTATGTAGAATTCCATGTGCTGCGCCAGGCCCTCGTGCAGCCAGGGCATTATCCTGACGGTCTCGCCGGTAAGCTGGAGGAAGGCGTGGGTGCCCTCGTGGAACAAAGTGTTGTGCGCCTTGCGTTCCTTTTTGCCCTCGCCGGCGATCATGTCGTAGAAAGGTATGGCGATGTGCGCGTCGCGCCCTCGGTTCGTGAAATACCCGCCCGAGGCGACGCCCACGGCGGAACGGTCCACCTTCGCGGCGAACTCCCTGAATTTCTGCATGGTGTCGAAATAATAGATGTCGCACTTGTCGTTCCACAGCCTGTCGCCTTCCTTGTGGTCCAGGAGGCGCGAAAGCATCTGGTACAGGTGTTCGTTCCAACCGGCGACCTTGTGAGCGGTGTTGTGGTCCATGTCGGCATATACGCGGTAGTGGGCCGTTTCGATGGTTATCATGTCCTTTATGCCGCAGACCTCCTGCAGCCTTTTCATTTTCTCGACCTGTTTCTGTCTTATGTCGAGCAGCTTTTTGATCGCCTCTTCGGCGCTGCCGGCCGCCTCGCACTTGTCGCACGGCACCAGTCCGGAGTTCCTGCATCTCCTGCATTCGGGCTTGCCTTTTTCGCATTCGCTGCACCAGAAGTCCTTCGAAGCGCGGCACTCGGGACACCGTACGAACCCGGAGCCCCCGCACTTCTGGCATTTGACGGCGGGATCCGGCCGGTCCGGCAGATTGGCTGGTCGTTTGTCGGGCGGGACGAGAACCTGCGTAGAGGCGGACGGGCGCGGTTCTTTCGTATCCTCAGCCGGGGCTCCGGTCTTCCGGCCGTCCGGTCCGATCGCCGGGTCGCGTGGGTTCTCGCGCGGAGCGGTCGCGGGAACCCCTCCTGCCAGGAAAGCCTCGACTTTCGCAGTGTAGCCCGCCGGATCCAGACGCCTGGCCCTGGCGAACTCGAACTCGGAATCCTCCTTCAACCCCTTCGAATGGCAGAACTTGCCCAGCTCGAATGCGGCGCCGGCGTCTTCCGGATCGGCCAGCGCCTTTTTGCAAAGGTAGACGGATTTTGCGTCGAGCAGCGCCGCGTTGAGGACCTGTTCCCGCCCTCCGACCCTCAGCGTGACGGCCTTATCGGCGACCGAGACGACCTCGCCGGAAATCGTTTGCCCCGCCACCCTGATTTTAACCTCGCCGGCCGGCGCGACGGAGGCGGCCAGCGCCGACAAAACAAAGGCGGCAACGAGGAGCGAAGTATTATTCAACGTCCGCATCTTCCTCCCCGATCGCACGGGAATTCGGCCCATCGGTCGCGGCATGTCCGCACGGCATACCGAACCCCGGCCCGTCCTTGCATCAGACAATATACCACAAGCAATTCCGAAAAACCGCCGCTTGGCCGCCGCGGACCCGACTTTCGCGCCGGGCAGGCGGGTTCCCCACGGTCCCCCCTTGTACGATTAGACGCTCCGGACGTCGGCCTGTTTCCGGTTTTCGCGCAAAAACCGTGTCGGCCGACCGTCTGCAAGCACCCGGCGGATATGCCGATCCGGCGCCCGTTCCCGAAACATATGCGGGTGGCGACCCTCTCGCCGGCGGTATCCGGCGCGGAGGGGGCGACGCCAGCCGCCTTCATATCCATTCCGGCCTGACCGGGCGTCCCTCGGCGGCCGACACGTTCGCGGCCAGGGTTATCGCCAGCGTCTTTACGGCCTCGGCGTAGGAGGTTCTCGCTACGAGCGAGGGATTGCCTTCCCGTAAAGCCCGAAGGAAGACTTCGTCTATGTTCTTCGGGACCTCCACCCGGACGTCCGGTATCCGGAACGCCTCCGGCGGGGTTGCGGAGCAGCCGTCGGCCTTCCACGCCAGCCGCCCTCCCAGCAGCATGAACTCGATCATCCCCAGCCCGCCGGCCTTCATCGCGCAAGAGCAGGTCACGACCCCTATCGCCCCGCACGCGAACGTCAGAAGGACGCACTGGCTGCCGGGTACGTCGGCATCCTGCGCATCGAGCAGACGATAGGAGTAGACCGCCTGAACCTCGACCGCATCGCCCAGAAGCCCCCTGAGCAGGTCCACCTGGTGGGTGGCTTGTTCCACGAGCTGCCCGCCGGACTCCTCCATTCGCCTCCACCACGGCGTCTTCGGCATGCCTCCCCAGCGCACCGCCAGCGCCTGGCCGACCTCGTCCAGCCTGCCTCGGAGGATCCTTTCCGCCTGCAAGGCGCCGGCCGTGTACCTGAGCGAGTAGCCGACGCAGGTCAGGATCCCGGCCTTTTCGATCTTCGCGGCGATGTCGCGCGCCTTCGCCAGATCGAGATTCACCGGTTTTTCCACGAACATCGGCAATTCCCGGCGGACGGCATCGAGCTCGATGTCGCCGTGCGCTGATGGCGGGACGCAAACGTAGACGGCGTCGAGGTCGTCCCGTTCGAGCAGCTTCCTGTAATCGGCACATACCTCCCCGCCGAACCGTGCGGCGGCGGCAGCGGCGCGGCTTCCGTCAACGTCGCAATGCGCCCTGAAAGAAACCCCGCCGAGTTCCGCGAGCTGTTTCATGTGTTGCAGAGCCATACTGCCGGCGCCTACAAACCCAATGCGTATGTCGCGGTTCCCTATGGGTTCCATCGGTTCAATCCCCTTTCCTGCGGTTTCCGCCGCGCACAGCTATCGCGGCGAACCCTTTGCAGAATCGCCAGCCACCCGGCCTCGACGCCGGCCGGATAGTGGCCGTTTATCTTATCCATGGCCGTATCTCCGGCAATCGGCTAACTCCTGGATCATCCCAAGTTCAGCTAAAGACAAAAGCTTCTTTATCAGAAGGACTCTTAGTGAAGAACATAACGGGCTTTGTTGTGCAATAGGCGTCGCGGTCCATTGCGAAGTCGTAGGGGCGGGGAGTCCTCGCCAATACAACTTCTGCGTATGGTGCATAATGCTTGAGTAATTATACTGTTCCATCCGCCGTCTGTTTCGTCTTACGAAGGACATTCTGAGCCTGGACATGAAGGAAAACCGGAGATGATTCAGAACTGCGGGGCCTTGTAAATGCCTACGTAGGAAGTACATTGGTTTTAGTGCTGGCGCTCGAAAGGCCGGCTTCCCAGTAAAGGAAACTATTATGAGCGCCCCGTCTAGGATCCAATGTCCGCGCTGCGGCACCTATGTCAAGGCAGGAAAGCGATACTGTCCCAGCTGCGGTAAAGATCTGTCGCCTCCTGCCGAGGCGTCTTCGCAGATTACAGCTTCCGAGACCGCCGGAGCGAAACTTGGCTCGGCCGGCCAAGGGCCCGTCGGGGGTGCCGAGGGATCGGCGCAGCGCCGGGTTCGGGCATCCATTCCGCCGGCGGATCGCTCCCGAAAAAAACTGTGCGCCTTGTGCCTACAGTCGTTCCCCGAAGGAGAAATGGTAGAGACCGATGGGCGCACGATGTGCAGGCAATGTTTTGAGGTGTTGCGCGCCAAGAAGGCCAGAGAACATGCCGAGTCAGTTGCCCATGGCGGCAGCGATGCGTCCGCTCCCGGGTCAGGAGAAGCGTACGAAAAGGAAAGGAAGGATCTCAGGGGCGGGAAGGATCCTGATGCGCGACCTTATGGCCGCGAAAGTCCGGCTCTCGATGCAGCGGAGCCGCGGCCCGCACCGCAGCAGGGTCGGCTCGCGCCTTCGGCCGGTCAATTCGCGTGTGCCGGGGAGGAAAGGGTTTGCACGATTTGCGGGCGCTTGACTGTGCATATTGAGGAAATAGAAGGGAAGGTCGTTTGTCAAAGGTGCGTGGCGTCCGGAAAGTTCAAGGAGAAACCGGAAGCGGCGGATTCTAAAGTGGAAGGAGAAACGGCCGCCGGACGCTCGAAAGAAGGCGCTGCGCCGATAGCGGCGGGGATGCAGGTGTCGCCGCAACCCTCTCCCGCGGAAGAAGCCGGTGAAAGGCTGGCACCCGTAAGCCGCCGCGCTACGGAGATGATTCCCCCCCCCGACCGAACGTTCAAGGCACCGGCGAGCGGCGAATCCGCAGCTGCCGCGGCGAAACTGCGGCTCGAAGGGGGGAAGACCTGTTCGATATGCTGGAATAAGTTCCCGTCCGATCAAGTGGTCATGGAGAACGGCGCGGCCGTATGTCGCAAGTGCCTGGAATCCCGCCGGTCCGGAGTCATCGGGACATTTGGCGCGGCCGGAGCGCGGAGCGAGGAGGCGACGCCGGGCGCGCTGGGCGCGATAACTCCAAGCAGGGAGGATCAAGGTGCCGGAGGTCCGGCGGCCGGACCCATGCAGAGATCCGCCACCACGCCAGGCCATGAGACGGTACTGGCGTCCGCCGGAAGGAAAGACGGCGCCGCAGGACATGCCGAAGGGACTGGCCAAGCGAAGAAGAACGTTCCGCCGGATGAGATGAAGGCCGTCGAGGTCAAGAAGGAGCCGCCGAGCCTGATCGCCCCGATAATAGCCGGCATCCTGATATTGATTTTCCTGGTCTGGATGTTCATCAGGCTTTTGACGGCCGCTTCGCAAGAAGACATGCCTGGGAAGAAAGGCGGGATGTTGAGACCTCCTGCGCTGCATTCGATCGTGGAGAGGACATCATGATCCGTGCAAACTCCTGGGAGCTTATCGTTGGGTTGACGATACGCGCAGTCTTGTTTGTAGGCGCTGCGCCTTCATCGGCTGCGATATCGCTCCTTGTGCTGTCGGCGGCTGCGCCGGCCTACGCCGCCGCGCTGGCCGGTTTGCATCCCGTGCTTGATGCGCCGGAGGACGGCGTGCTGCTTGTGAATTTCAACGGTCTGCCCATCCATGTCAGACTGGCGCACGTCAAGCCGGCAGGTGATTCGTTGGCCAAAGTCGCCGGTATGGTCAGGGGGCAATCGGTCCGCCTCGAGTATGCCGAGGAGCTGCGTTGCGACGATGCGAACCGCCCGAACGTTTATGTCTTTTTTTCGAACGGGGTGATGCTCAACGCGGAGCTGGTCAGGAAGGGACTGGCGGCCTGCGATTTTTCGAAGTCAAGATCGCAGCGGTACCACGCGCACTTGGAGGCGGCCGAGGCGGCCGCGAAGAAAGAGAAGGCCGGCATGTGGGGGGGAGCGGCGGCTTCGTCCGGCGGCATGGCCGGGTCCGGATCGGAGACGCCGGTGGCGGCGACCAGTACGGGCGCCGGCGGAAGCACGGGCGCTCAGGCATCGCCGGGAGCCGTTTTGGCGAAGGCCGGCGGTCAGGCGGTTCCGGCCGGGGGCGTGTGCGCCGAGTTGCGTTCCAGCCAGTATCATTCGCCGAGCTGCCGCTATGCCAAGCTCATATCGCCGGGCAACATGATAGTCTACGCCTCCCCGGAAAAGGCCGAGCAGGCCGGCAAACATCCCTGCTGGATATGTTTTTCCGAACGGGCGGAAAGATCGGCCTTCGGGTCGAAGGACGCCAACCCGAATGCCGTCTCGGCAGGGAAACTCGTCGGGCTGAAGGGCGATAACCTTTTCCATTCCCCCTGTTGCCCGAGGATTAAAAACGCGCGGCGGGAAGACCTGGTCGGTTTCCATGCGCCCGGTGAGGCGCAGGCGGCCGGCCGCACGGCATGCTTCGAATGCCTCCGGCTGCGCACGCCGCCCGGCGCGCCTCCGTGCCCGCCGCGCGAAGGCGAGTGCATCGGGCGGTCTCCGCCTTATTTCAGACCGTGCATGCGCGCGCCGGCCGACGCCAGCGGCTTGTGCTCCGAATGCCAGGGGCGGTGACGCTCTGGAGGCGCGATGTGCGAAATTCGGCGTTTTAGATTCCGCGGGCGGCCCCATGGACTTTCGGACGTTTTGGACCTTGGCGCTTTCGCCAGGCCCTGCGCCCCGGAAGATTTCACACCTGCGGATCTTGCCGGCGCAACGCAGGCGAGACGTCCGACAGCCCGATGGACGGCGGTGGCATATGGCGGGCCGTCCGCGGCAGCCGCCAGATGGGAATTCGTAGCGGAGGTTATGCCTGCATGAACGATTTCCGGAGGGAGAGGCATGGCGAACGGGTTCTCGGTCTTGTGCTTGCGGCGGCCCTCGCGGCCCTGGCCGGATGCGGCGGAAGAGGCGCCGGCGGGGCTGCGTCGTCCGATCGAACCGCCTCGACGCTTGATACGATCCTCGCTCGAGGCAAGCTTGTCGTCGGCGTTCGCCGCGATTCCCCGCCGTTCGGCTTCCAGGATGCCAATGGCGACCTGTGGGGCTTCGACGTTGATCTGGCC
The DNA here is from genome assembly GCA_937991785.1 of uncultured bacterium. GTDB lineage: Bacteria > Planctomycetota > SZUA-567 > H5-PLA8 > CALKMO01 > CALKMO01. Next base: position 12,177 of record CALKMO010000277.1, read on the forward strand.
AGGGCGATCGCGGACAGGCTGAAGGTCGGCCTTGAGCTTGCGCCTGTAACGGCCGCCACGCGGCTCGAAAAGCTGAAATCCGGCGCCGTGGACATGCTTGCCGCGTCGTTCACCATAACCCGCGCGCGGGAAGAAGAGGTGGATTTTTCCATGCCTTACTTCGCGGACAAGCAGGCATTCCTCGTGAAGGCCGATTCTCCCGTCTCCGGCTATCTGGATCTGGCGGGGAAGACCGTCGGCGCGGTCGAGGGGACGACGGCGATTGAAAACGTCAGGGTAGTCCAGCCGGACGCCGGGATATCCGCGTTCAAGGATTACGCGGAGGCGTTCGCGGCGTTAAAGGACGGGCGCGTCGCCGCCGTCGCTTCGGACTCGATCATACTCCTCGGCCTTATCGGCGGCGACAAAGCCGGCTACAAGATCGTTGGCAAATTCGGCTACGAACCGTACGGCATCGCCGTCAGGCAAAACGATTCCAAGTGGCGCGACCGGATCAACGAGATACTGATGGAACTGTGGGAAGAGGGAGCTCTGCAGCGCATATACGAGAACTGGTTCGGAGGGCGCGGCAGGTTCCCTGCCGAGATAGATTTCGCAATGACGACATACCCTAAGGGCAAGCGGTGACGATGAAGACGCGGGAGAAGCTCGCGATGCGCCGCCGCACCGAGTTCAATCGCACGCCGTCTCTATATCGGGGAAGCGGAATCTTCAGGAAGGACCGGACATGGGATCGCCGACGGCGCTGACGGTTAGTCCCGCCACGTGCATGGCGCGCATCTCCATCCCGTTCGAGCCGTTGGATCTGTTCCTCCGGCTGACCGCGAAGGGCGACCGCGGCGTCGTCTTCCTGGATCGAGCGGCTCCGGAAGGGATGGCCGGGCGTTTCAGCTATATCGCGGCCGATCCGGTTCGCGCGTTCGAGGTCCGCGACGGCGTACTGATTTCTTGCGACAGCGACGGTTCGCGGACGGAATCTTTCGCCGGCAATCCTTTCGCGGAGCTTAAGATGCTGCTGAAAGGCTTGGGGTTCGGGAGGCGGAACTTGGATCCGTCGCCCCCCGCGCCGGCGCTCGCCGGCGGAGCGATAGGGTACTTCGGATACGAGATGGGTCGGTTCGCCGACAGGATCCCGATAGCGAGGGAGAGGGATTTGCCGTTCCCGGACATGTGGCTCGGCCTGTACGGGCTGGCGCTTGCATTCGATCACGAAGAAGGCGAGTGGTGGGCATGCCGAACCGACCTGGATGGAAAGGGCGGAAGGTCGGAAGCCTCGCGGGCCGTCGGGGAGGCCGAAAAGCTGCTGCGCAATGTTTCCGAGGACCTTCCAAGCGACGTTTCGATCTGTCCGCCGGCGTCCGCCGGTCCTGTTTCTTCCACGTTCGGCCGCTCGGAATACCTCGACGCCGTCGCCCGCGCCCTCGATTACATAGCCGCCGGCGACATCTACCAAGTCAACCTTTCGCAGCGTTTCACCGCATCCGTTCCGGGGTTGGCGCCGAGGGACGCGTACCTGCTCCTTCGGAAGGCCTCGCCCGGCGGTTACGGGGCGTACATCGGGCTCGGCGAAAACATGGCTGTTTTGAGTGTCAGCCCCGAGTTGTTCTTGAAGCTGGAAGGAGATAAAGTGTCTACGAGGCCCATAAAGGGCACCAGACCGCGCGGGGCGGACCCGGATATGGACGCCAGGATGGCTGCCGATCTGGAAGGGAGCGCAAAGGAGAGGGCCGAGCTGGCTATGATAGTGGACCTGCTGCGCAACGATTTGGGAAAGGTATGCCGCTACGGTTCGGTCAAGGTGGAAGACCCCGGTTCGGTCCAGACGCACGCCTCGGTCCACCATCGGGCGGCGACCGTGGTTGGCGCGCTGCACGACCGCTATTGCGCCATAGATCTCCTGAGGGCGGCATTCCCTGGAGGTTCGGTCACCGGCGCTCCGAAGATAAGGGCCTGCGAAATAATCGCGGAGATTGAGCCGACCTGCCGTAGCGTCTACACTGGTTGCCTAGGGTTCCTCGACGCACGCGGCGGGATGGCGCTAAACATTGCCATCCGCACCGCGCTGGCCGAGGGCGGGCGCATCCATTACCAAGCCGGCGGCGGCATAGTGGCAGATTCGGACCCCGGCGCCGAATACGAGGAAACTCTGCACAAGGCCGCCGGTTTTTTCCGCGCTCTCGGCGTTTCAAGCTCCGTCCGGAGGATTACCGCCGGTGCGAGCGGTTCGGACCGGGGAAGCATCCGACGCTAAAGCGATTCGACATCGCCGGATGGGAGGAAGGCTCGGCCGCGCTGGACCGGGAGCCGATCCCGATGCCGGACGCGGCGTGGAGACCTGAAGATCAGTACGCGCAGGCAGGGCGAATAATCGGACGAGGCGGCGAGCCTGCGCAATAGCGCGCCGGGGGAAAAGCCGCCTGCACTAAATTTGCGATCGGGGGGAGGTGCGCCCATGGGATCCGCCTTGGGCGGCGGCTGCGATATAAAGGCGTTCGCTATCGCCGGCGGCCGGATCGAGCCTGTTCCGGTTCGCTGGGCGACCGACCGCCGCATGCTCTATGGCGACGGCCTTTTCGAGACGATTCGCTGCCGTTTCGGGCGGCCGTTCATGCTCGATGCGCATTTGGCCCGGCTTGCGCGAGGCGCCCGCACTATCGGCTTCCGCCGCCTCCCGCCCCGTATCGCCCTGCGCGCCATATGCGCTGCGGCGGCCGGGAGCGTCGAGGCGGTCGAGCACGGCTGCCTGCGCCTGTCCGTATCGAGGGGCGCCGGGCGCGTCGGCCCATTGCCCGACCCGGCTGCCGCGCCGGAAGTTGCGGCGGTGGCATACGAATACCGGCCGCCTCCGGAAGAGGCGTACGCAAGGGGATACTCCGCATGTTTCGCCCCTTTCCCGCGCAACGAACGCTCGCCGATAGCATCGGTAAAGTCGTGCAACTTTCTCGAAAACATACTGGCCAGGGAATACGCCGCGCGGCGAGGTTTCGACGAGGCGATCCTGCTGAATGCCGCCGGTCGCGTGGCGGAGGCTTCGTGCGCGAACGTAGTTGCGGCCTTCGGCCGGCGGGTGATATCCCCCGATCCAGAGACGGAAGGCTGCCTGCCGGGAATAGCCGTGCGGCTCATAGCCAGGATAGCTTCACGCCAAGGCTTGAAATTCCGCTTCGGGAGGCTTCCGGCCGAGGCCTTTCTCGAGTGCGACGAGGCCTTCCTGACAAATTCGCTTATCGGCGCGATGCCCTTGACATCAGTTGACGGCAGAAAGCTCGGTTGCGGCGCGCCGGGGCGCATCGCGCCGGCGATGCGCGAGCGGATAGAGGCGATGATCGCGAGTCGGTGCCCCGCATCGCGCTAAAAGGCGCGTTTCAGACGGATTGTGCGCAAGTTTTCCAATCGGGCTTATCTTTGCCGTATCAGCGGCCGATCGCCCGGATCAAACGTTAAGCTCCCCCCTTGGATGCTCCGCCGGCATCGCTCCGATCCGGACAGCGGGGCGGGGTTAAAAAGCGGCTGCCGCCGGCGCCGAGGAACGGCTCAAAATGCCATTCCCATCGTTCCTGCGCGGGGAGGGGCAGAGTGCGCTCGGCGCTTAGGGGGGAAGGATCCGACCGGCAGGCTTGCCGCGCCGCTCGCCCGTCCCGAACTTTAAAGCGGTCCCGGGCCGGGGCGCGGTTCGCTTGACTGGCGCCGCTTATAGGCCGAAAATTGCCTTCGTCGCTTCCTGGGTCTCGGCGCTGCCTTTTGTCGTCCGCAATACATATCGGCAGCCGGAGGGGGCGGACGATGGCATCGCCGGACGCGATGCCGAACGCCCGCGGCTCTGGCCGGCGGCCGCGCGGCGCACAGGGCGCCCGCACAAGGGGAAGCTGGAAGGACGAAAGGAAGAAAGGAAAACATGTCGGTCTCGCTGCCTACGACTTACGATCCGGGTTCTGTGGAGGATAGGATATACCGGCGATGGGAATCGAGCGGAGCGTTTGCGTCCTCGGTCAGACGCGATCGAAGGCCGTATTGCATAGTCATACCGCCTCCGAACGTCACCGGCGTACTTCACATAGGGCACGCCCTTAACAACACGCTGCAGGATCTGCTCATACGCTACCGCCGCATGAAAGGGGAGGAGGCCATGTGGCTTCCGGGCACCGATCACGCCGGCATAGCCACGCAGAACGTGGTCGAGCGCGAGATATACGCCAAGGAGAAAAAGACGCGCCATGATCTGGGGCGCGAGGAACTTGTCAGGCGGATATGGGAATGGCGCGAGCGGTACGGGAACAGGATCGTAAATCAGCTCCGCCGCATAGGCTGCTCGTGCGATTGGTCCAGGCTGCGGTTCACCATGGACGAGGGGTTGTCCCGCGCAGTGCGGGAAGTGTTCGTTCGACTTTTCGAGGAGGGCCTGATTTACCGCGGCAGGTACATAGTCAACTGGTGCCCGAGGTGCCGCACGGCGCTGTCGGACGACGAGGTCGAGCCGAAGGAAGAGAAGGGCAGCCTGTGGTTCATACGCTACCCGCTGAAGGGAGATGCATCCAAAGGCGTGACGGTGGCCACAACGCGTCCGGAAACGATGCTGGGCGACGCCGCCGTTGCGGTCCATCCCGAGGACGAAAGGCATCGCTGGGCCGTCGGCCAAACTCTCGTGCTCCCGCTGATGGGCCGCGAGATACCCGTCGTGGCCGACGCGGCTGTCGAGAGGGAGTTCGGCACCGGCGCCGTCAAGGTCACCCCCGCCCACGACAGGAACGATTTCGAGCTGGGCCGCAGGCACGGCCTGTCCGAAGAGATGGTCATCGGCGAGGACGGGACGATGACCGAAGCTGCCGGCGCCTACAGGGGCTTGGACCGCTACGCCGCCAGGCGGCGGATAGTCGAGGACCTGGAGAGGGCGGGGCTGCTGGCCAAAATCGAGGAGCACGCGCACGCGGTGGGGCACTGCTATAGGTGCGATACGGTCATAGAGCCGTACCTTAGCATGCAGTGGTTCGTCAAGATGCGGCCGCTGGCGGACTTGGCGATCCGGGCAACCGAAGAACGGCGCGTCGTTTTCCATCCGGCCAGATGGGAGAAGGTTTATTTGCAGTGGCTTCGCGAAGTCCGCGACTGGTGCATATCCCGCCAGATATGGTGGGGGCATAGGATACCGGTGTTCTATTGCGAAGAACCAGGCTGCAGGGCTATGACCGCCGAACGGGAGGATATATCCCGCTGCCCCAAGTGCGGTTCATCGAGGATACATCGGGACCCGGACGTCCTGGACACGTGGTTCAGCTCGGCCCTGTGGCCTTTTTCCACGCTCGGCTGGCCGTCCCGGACGCCGGAGCTCGAATATTACTACCCGACCGACACGCTCGTCACCGCCCGCGGCATAATCTACTTCTGGGTTGCGCGGATGGTGATGATGGGCGAGAAGTTCATGGGCCGCGAGCCGTTCCGCCACGTCTACATTCACGGCACCGTCTTGGACGCCCAGGGGCGGATAATGTCCAAGAGCCTCGGCAACGGGATAGACCCCTTGGAAGTCGTATCGAAGTACGGCGCCGACGCCCTCCGCTTCTGCCTGGCGCACATGGCCACCGAGGGGCAGGATCTGAAGCTCTCGATGGAACGCTTCGAGGAGGGTCGCAATTTCGCCAACAAAATATGGAACGCGGCCAGGTTCTGCCTTGCCGCGCTGGAGGGCCGGGAGCTTGCCCGCCTCGACGGTCCGGACGACCTCGCCTTCGAAGACCTGTGGATGCTGTCCAGGACCTACAGCACGTTGGAGAAGGCCGAATCGGCGATCGAGGACTTCGACTTCCACGGCCTTTGCGAAACGCTGTACCATTTCTTTTGGGACGAATTCTGCGCATGTTACATAGAGCTTGTCAAGGAGCGGCTGAAGGGGAACGCGGCCGGGAGCAGGGACGCCGCGGTGGCCGGACGGATACTGGCGCATGTGCTGGACGCCGGCCTCCGGATGCTGCATCCGATATGCCCGTACGTCACCGAAGAAATCTGGACGCACCTAAACGCCGCCGTGCCGAACCGATCCCTCACCGGCGAGGGGCCGGCCCCGTCCGAGATGCTGATCCGTGCGCCTTGGCCGAAAGCGCAGAGGTCCTTGGTGGATGAGAAGGTCGAGGCGGATGCAGCGGTGCTCTTCGAAGCCGTAGCCGCGGCAAGGAATTACAGGGCCGAGACGCGGACGCCGAGGAGCGAAATTCTGAAGGCTGTCGTGGTGCCCCACGACGCCGCCGCCGGACGCGTGTTTTCCGAACAGGCCGCGCTGGTGCGAAGGCTTGCCGGTACGGAGATAGTGATGGCGACGGGCGAGTGCGACGCTCCGGCCGGGGCGGTCAAGAGGGTGGCCGGCCGTTTCGACATGTACCTGCCGGGCATCCCGAAGGAAAAGCTCGCCGCCGAACGCGAGAGATTGAGGAAGGAGATCGAGAGGGTAGGTGCGTATGTGGAAAAACTAAAGACGAAGCTGAGCGACGGAAAATTCCTCGGCCGGGCTCCCGCGGCAGTCGTGGAGGCCGACAGGAGGCGATTGGAGGAGGCCGAGAGGAGTCTGCAAAGCTTGCGGGAACACATGGCGGGAATAGGAAAAGGCTGAACGTCGAAGGAGCCGGGGTCCGCGGTTTCGAAAGCGGCGGGCGGCGATGCGAGGAGAACCGCGATCGTATGCGCAGAAATTTCCTGATGCTGGCCATGCTTTGCGCGATGTGCTGCGCGGCTCTTTTCGCACCTGGGCGCGTATTTAGGGAGCTTCCGATCTCGGAGGATGTCCTTGCGCTGGAATCGCCCGGGAGGTGTCCGGTTCCGCACTTTGTCCTGCGGGCCGTATTCGATGGTTCGGAGTTCAATCTGATAGATAGATGGGCGGTCGAGTACAACGCGCACCTGGAACGCAGCGGGAGGTCTGCGCCGGCCTTGGTAGAGGCTGATCCCGCGGTGCTGCGCGCGGCGGAATCGCTCGTCGGCCGCGAGTATGCGCGGCGCGCATTCTTGGACGACGAGGACGTCCGCGCGCTCAAAGGCGCATGGCTCCTCGCCGCCGTCGCCTCGGCGCGAAGGTTCGGGACAGGCGCGGCGGGGGCGGCCGCGCTGGGCGAATTCGTCAGCCGGACCGCGATGTGCGCCGCGTCCGGGCCGCAGGCGTCGGCATGCCGCGACCAATATCCGGACGAGACGTTGCTTACCGGCTTCGGCGACCCCGCCGGGTTGGCGTGGCTCGCCGCGATGCTGGCGAAGTACTCGGGCATGACCGCCGCAGTGGTCGAGATCGGCGGATCGCCGGACCGCCCCGGCAGGCTCATGACGGCCGTCGGAGGCGCCGATTTCTTCCTGCTCGACGCGGCTTCAGGCGCGCTGGAGAGAAAGGCCGACGGACTCGCCGTCGCCATCGGCGATATCCTTTGCGCTGGCGCAGGCGGCGCCGCGGGCGCGCCCGGGACGCCGGCTTCCGTGAAGGCCGAGGATCTGAGGGGCGCGTCCTTCCGGGTAGCCTTCTGGCCGGCGTTCGTTACGCCACGGTCGAGGCGCCTTGCCGGCGAGCTATCGGCGGCCGGCGCTTCTCTTCCGTTCCCGGTAGTTGAAGACGCCTTCTCAGACGCCGCGCGCCTGGCGGAAACGATCAAGGAACGCATTCCCGGAGCGGCGGCGCGTGCCGAACCGTGGCGGTTCCCGGCCGATGTCTTGAACATGCGCCGCGCGCCCGGAGGGTTGGAGAGGACCCGCGACCGCCTCCGGCAAGCAGCCTTGTGGCGCGAACCGCGGCTGGCTCACCTGCTGGGAAGGATCGCCGAGGCCGCGGAAGGGTACGGCACGATACTGAATAAGACGGGCGGCGACAGCGCTGAGGACAGACCGTTGCGCGCCCATGTCCTATTCATGCGGGCCTCGGCGCGCATGGAGCTGGAAGGAGGTCTGGAGGCGGCCCGGAAGGACCTTGAGGAGATACTTTCCTTCACGGCCGACGGCCCGGTCTTCCACGCGGCGCAGTTCGCGCTGGCGCAAGTCATGGAGCGACAGGGTAAGATGAAGGAGGCGAAGGCTCAGTATGCGGGCGTCGCCAGAGATCGCGAAAGCCCCTACGCGGCCGCCGCTGCGCAGCGGCTGGCCGAGATGAAATGAATCCCCGCCGGGAGCGGTCCGTGAACCCGCGCCGGAGGAGGAAAGGAACGTTCGCGATGGCGAAGGCACCTGGGCGCGGGACATGGAGGGAAGCGGCGACCGCCTTATTGGCGGTCCTTGTGATCCTGCTGCCGGCATCGGCGACGCCCGGATGCGGAGACGGAACGGCGGCCGGAAGGCGGCCGCCGGAATCCCGGTCGAGCGTCGGCGAGCGCCGGGTCGCCGGAAGCCCGGCGAAGGAAGCCCGGCGTGAGCGGCGCCGGACAGAGGGAGAAGGCGCGTGGAGCAGGTTCGTTAGGAGATGGCATGAGTTCTGGCGGGAAGAGTTCGGCGGCGAAGAGTGAACCGGAGCGCCGGGGGACCGGCGCGCGCAAGGCGGCGTCGGACATGCGCTTCTCGGCTTCGATTTCGCGCATCGGCTCCCGGTTTGCGGAACTACGCGCCGCCGGCTCAGCGGCGCTCATACCGTTCTTCGCCTGCGGCTATCCGGACATGGAAACCACGCGCCTTGCCTGTCTTGCGGCGCGGGATGCCGGCGCGGACATCATCGAACTGGGGATCCCCTTTTCCGACCCGATCGCCGACGGCCCGACGATCCAGGCGGCGTTCGCATCGGCGCTCAACTCAGGGTTCAGGGTGCGCGACGCCTTCGCGCTGGTCGGGCGCCTGCGCGGCGAAGGCTTCTGCCTGCCGATCGTCGCGATGGTTTCGTACAGCCTGATCTTCCGGATGTCGGAGGATCGGTTCGCGGCCGAGGCGGCGGACGCCGGCTTCGACGGCATAATCTCGCCGGACCTGCCGCTTGATGCCGGCAGCCAGTTCGCCGATATATGCCGCAGGCGCGGACTCGACATGATCCAGCTTGTGGCGCCCACGACGCCGGCGGGCCGCAGGGCCGGAATAGTCCGCGCGGCCTCAGGCTTCGTTTACTACATATCGGTTGCGGGGATAACGGGCGAGCGGGATGCCCTCCCCGCCGACCTGGCCGCCAACGTCCGCTCCCTAAAGCGAATATCGAATCTGCCGATCTGCGTAGGCTTCGGGATAGGAAGGCCCGAGCAAGCGGCTGCCGCCGCGCGTGTCGCCGACGGAGTAATAGTCGGCAGCGCCTTGGTCAGGAAGATCGGCGAACTGGCGTCTTCGGGCGCGACGGCGGACCGAATGGCCGGCCCGCTCGCGGCCGATATACGGCGCCTGGCCAAGGCCGCCCACGGGCGGGAGGCAACCGGCTGACGGGCGTGCGGTCCGCCCTCCGACGGATCGCGCAGCGGCCGCAAGAGATGCGACGGCATGTCCTTGACCGGTCGGCCAGGACGGTCTCTGGGACAGTGGCGGACTGGCGGCTGCCGGCGGACGGCTTCAGGCCAGCGGCGGTTGCCGAGGACGGCGGGAGGGACAACCTTCCGGCTAGCTGGGGGAAAATACCAAACGGACGAAGCGAGGAGATAGATGCAAACATGGTTAAAACGGGAAAAGGCGGCCGCGACCGCTTCGAACATCCTTTGACGGAAAGGTACGCCTCGGATGAGATGGGCTTTTTGTTCAGCCCACAGTTCAAGTTCTCCACATGGCGAAAGCTCTGGGTGGCGCTTGCCTGCGCGGAGAAGGCCCTCGGCTTGCCGATATCTTCCTCCCAGATAAGGGAGATGGAAAGATACGTCTCCGACATAAATTTCGAAGATGCCGAGCGGATCGAACGCGAGACTCGGCATGACGTTATGGCGCACATCCGCGCCTACGGCATGCAGGCGAAATCGGCCGCCGGCATAATCCACCTCGGCGCGACATCCGCATACGTCGCCGATAACGCCGACCTGATCCAGATGCGCGAAGGGCTACGGCTGATCGCCGAAAAGCTGGCCGGCGTCGTCAGCCGGCTAGCCGGTTTCGCGGATAGATATGCCTCGCTGCCGATACTGGCCTACACGCATTTCCAAGCGGCACAGCCCACTACGGTCGGCAAGCGCGCATGCCTTTGGATCCAGGATCTGATCATGGACATTGAGAACGTCGAGGAGGCGATCGAACGCATGCCTTTCCTCGGCGTCAAGGGGGCCACTGGCACCCAGGCATCATTCCTGGACCTTTTCGGCGGCGACGCCTCGAAAGTGGAACGCCTCGATGCGGAAGTGGCGCGCCGGATGGGTTTTGCCGAGACGCTGCCTGTCGCCGGCCAGACCTATCCGCGCAAGGTGGATTACATGGTCCTGTGCGCATTGGCCGGAGTCGGTATCAGCGCGCACAAGTTCGCCAACGATCTGAGGCTGCTGTGCCATATGAAAGAGGTTGAGGAGCCGTTCGAGAAGGGACAGGTCGGATCGAGCGCCATGGCATACAAGAGGAATCCGATGAGAGCCGAGCGCATGACGGCGCTGGCACGCCACCTCGTCGTCCTCGTGCAGGACGCCGCCTTCACGGCCTGCTGCCAGTGGCTCGAACGCACCCTGGACGATTCGGCCAACAAGCGCATCGCTGTCGCCGAGGCGTTCTTGACGTGCGACGCGATCCTGGAGATATTCCTGAACGTCTCCGCCGGACTTGTGGTCAACGAGAAAGCCATCGAACGCAATCTCCGTAGGGAGATGCCATTCATGGCTACCGAGAACATACTTATGCGGGCCGTCAAGGCCGGAGGCGACAGGCAGAAGCTTCACGAGCGCATACGGCTGCACTCGGTTGCCGCGGCCGCCCGCGTCAAGGACGGAGACGGCATCAACGACCTCATGGATCGGCTGGCGTCCGATCCTGAGCTGGCGCCGTTCGTAGGGGACGGCGCCGAGACGGTTGACGCATCCAGGTGCGTCGGCCTGGCCGAAAGGCAGACTAGGCGGTTCCTTCGCGAGAAAGTCGTCCCTCTCCTCCGCCGCTACCGCCGCGCCGCGAAGCGGGAGGGCCGCGTCACCGTTTGACGATGCGGCGGATAAAAAGGCAGGGATGCTCCTATCCGAAAGGCGGCTCGACCTGCGATCGCTTCCGCGGCGGAAAAACGTCACGCCCGATCAGCCGTCGAACCGAGATCCGCGCCAGCATCGCGGACGGCGAGAAGCGCAATAGCCGGTCTGGGCCATGCCGTCCAAGCGGTTCTTTCCATTTGCGCGAGCGAGCCGGCAGGCGTGGACGGGATGGGAGTCAACGACCGAAAAGGGGGTGGCCTTCGCCGCTTAGGGAAAGCCGGTTGCGCTGTTTGCGGACGACAGGGAGATCTCGGCGCGAGCGGGACTTCTTTACCTCAACGATTCAAAAAAGAGCGCGTATCTCGAACTCGGCGTTTCCATTGATTTTTACCCCAAAAGTTTTCATAGAGCGCCAAACATTAAACGAGCCCTATCGTCTCGCTTTTTTCTTGCGCGTCTCCTCAGAACTGACGCCCCGCAAGCCTACATCGCAACCAGCCCCCAAACTCATGCATCGTGCCTTTACAGAAGGTTCTGTCGGTTAGAAGCGGACCTCAATCTTGCTCCCGCAGGCGGGCCACATGCGATTGTTGCGGATTATGCCCCGGTTCCAGCCCAACCTTCATCCCCAGCAGGCGGGCAGCATAGGCGTTTTTGGCGTCTTCGCCGCAGCGTCCGGCTTGGCCGGCGGTTCCTAAGTGAACAGGGGCGAGGTCATCTAGGACCGGAGCGGGCGCATAGAGGTGCGGCCACAAAGCAGATTGGGAGCGCGGTGCGATAACTAGAGCGATCATTTGTCTTTACCCACGCACGTCCTGCACGGTTTACGGCCCGCCGCGGCGGCTTCTTCCGCCGTCCTGTAGAAACGAAGATTCATGGGGGCGGAGCGTAGCGCATGGATGCATGAGCGGCGATGGTAAACCTCGCCGTTGCCTCCGCAATACGGGAACCCGCTCTCCGGCGGCAGTTGCGCCTCGCCGATTCCCCATATTCCGGCTCCAGCAGCCTTCGCCGCGGTTTCCGCCTTGGCCAGTCGTTCCAGCGACTCGGACGGCACGGGCGACGGTCCTCCTCCTGCCCTGGCCAGTCCCTCCGCCACGAGCGTCTCCTGAACAGATATCTCTTTTCCCGATCCGTCAACCACGTAAACCTCGGCCAGGAGGCGGCCGTATGCGTCCATGGGGTTGGGGCCCGGGACGATACGGACGGTTTTCCCGCCGACCAGCGCGTCGTTCCGCTCGGACGATTCCTTCGCCAGTGGCGCCGGATCTTTCACAAATCTGCCGGTTTCCGGAGCGTTTATGCCGAGGTATCTTACGTGCATCCCGTCGGCCAGGACGATGGTGTCGCCGTCCACAACCCGCTGGACAAGCGCCCGGCAGCCAGGCGTGTAACTCCATGACACCGTCCCGGCCGGCGCGACCCGCGCCGGGGCATAATAAATGTGCATGAAGATCGCTGCGGCGATCGCGCCGCCCGCGGCGCTGGCGGCATGCGCAACGACCGTCTTCATAGTCATTTGGAGGAAAATCTCCTTTTCGCGGCCTTTCTTCGCACGTCGGCCCAGGCGCTTGCGCAGCTCAGGTGCCGCATCCGGACCATAGGCACACCCCGCAGGCGAGTGCGTTCGCGCTTCCGAAATCCGTAACGGCATCCCGGCCTTACATCGCCCCAGCCGAACCGATGGCGGCACGGCGGGCGATCACGGGCCGGCCTTCTTCTTTCCCGAGGATTCCAATCGCTGCAATCGCTGCTGTGCGGACGTGCGTACGGATTCCTGTTTCGCCTTGTGCGCAAGTTCATCGAGCATCTCCCGTGCTTCTGATGTCTTCCCAAGGGCGGCGAGGTAGTCGGACATGGTCAGCTTCCACATCTCCGCCGCCTCAAGCGTCGCCGTCGAGGACACGGCCTCCCCGATAGCCGCCAGGGCTTCGGCCGTGCGCTTCCCGGCGTGCAGCGCCAGGGAGAGCTCGAATAGAAGCTGGGCGCGCAGGTTCTTGTCCTTGGCGGTCTCAATTCCGCGGCGGAAAGCCTTTTCGGCCCAAGCCAGGACCCTGTCGCGATCCTCTCCCGCGAGCCGCGCTCGGGACCTGAAGATCGAATTTCCGAGCTGCCTTAGGGCCGGCGGATTCGACGCGATGGCGCCGAACGCCCTCTCGAAGGCCGCTTCCGCAGCCGCGAAATTTCCCCGTTCCATGGCGATTTCCACCAGCGCTATGCACCCTTGCTCGCTGGCCGGGTTGGCCTTCAGGTGGTCGCGGAGAAGCTCCTCGGCCTTCAGATAATCCTTTCTGTCCCTCAACGTCTGAAGCGCCTGCTGGACCCAGTTCCAGTCGCCTATGTTTCGGGTGGCGTGGAGGTGCATGGCCATGTCGAGCTTTTCGCGGAACCGTTGCGTGTTGCGCCCGGGCCAGGACTTGTGCTTGTTGATCTCCGACTTCAGCCGATTTACGTCCTCGGCCCTCAGGCGCATCTCCAGCGCCCTGTCTTCCTCGCCCAACTCAAGCTCGGGAGGGAATTTGAGCGGATCTTCGCTGAGCCTCAAGGCCCTGATGAAACAATCCACAGAATCGTCGAGGCGGCCGCTGACGAAATGGTAGTGGGCGAGATCTATCAAGTGGCCGATCCTTTGAGGCTCGGCCTTTGTCAGCCCTTCCAGCATGGCCAGCACCCGGTCGCGCATCTCGACCCCTTCAACCTCGACCGTCTCTCCCGGCCTGACCGTGATCGGGATGGTGGCGGAGTCGAAGTTCGTCCTGCGTAGTATTATCTGGTGGTTGCCCGCGGTCACGTTCGGGATAGTGAGCGGGGTATATCCCGCCGGTTCGCCATCCAACAGCACCTCCGCGCCGGGCACGGCCGTCGAAACGCTTATGGATCCATTCGGTATAGGCCGAAGGCTGATAGAAACCGGTTTGCTTCGCGAAAGGTCCACCCTCCGAACCTCCGGGAGGAACCCGGCCTTTTCGACCCTGACGGCGCGGATGCCGCCGCGGCCTGCCGGATCGCAGAGGACGAATGGCGTCAGTCCCGCTATCGTCCCTTCCACATACACCGTGGCGCCTGTGGGTTCGCTTGAAATTTCGACGGCCACCGGAAGCGAGGCCGGCGCTGGCGCGGCCGGTCCGGCCCGTGGATTGTCGGGACGAGGGAAAAGCGTCCGACCAGCAAGGTGGCCCGCAACTACGGCGAGCAGAAACGCCAAAGCGGAGGCGACGGCCACGGCGCCACGGGGGACGCCTCCGCCAGCTTCGCGACCGCTGCACCAGCCTGCCCCGTCCACGCTCCAGCCTCCCTTCGCCTTTACAGCACCCATCGGTTGCCGGCCGGCTGTCGGCGCCGCGGTCGGCGGCTAAAGATCGGAAGCTTGCGCTGCGATCCGGCAGCCCCGGCGCGGGGCTTCCCCGCCGCACGGGAAAGCTTCTCCTCCGTCGGCCCCCCGGCCCCGCGGCGCACGGGCATCAGGTTACGCCTCTACCTCGGCCCCGGAGGCAGCGACGGCATGGCGGAAGCGATCTTCTCCCTGAACACGACCGCGTTCCGGCCCCACTGGCTCGAATTCATATGTTTGTTTATCTCGCTCCTCAATTTCTTTTTGTCCATCTCGCGCAGTCGCGTCTCTGCCGCCTTCTCCTCCTCCGACATCTCAAGGCCATCTGGAAAACGTATCGGTTCGGCGGCCAAGCCGTTAGCCTTTACGTAACAAGCCACGGAGTCGTCTATTCTGCCGCACAGGAAATGGTAGTGGCCGAGATCCAAGAGGTGGGCGATCCGCCACGGTTCGGCTCGCACCATGCCTTCGAGCATGGCCAAGACGTGGTCGCGCAGCTCGACGCCTTCCACGCTCGCGGTCTCGCCCGCCTTGACGAATACGGGTACAACCGCGGCGTCGAAGTTGGTTTTCCTGACTACGATCTCATGCATGCCCGTCCTTACGCCGGTTACGGTCAGCGGAGCCCGGCCGGCCGGCTCCCCGTCTATCAGCACCTCGGCATCGGGCGTCCTGGATGAAACTCGTATCGCTCCCGATGGCATCGGCGCAAGGGCGAAGGAGATAGCGCCTTTCGTGGGTATGGCTACGGCGCGCGCCAAGGCGGAGTAGCCGTCCTTTTCTAGACGGAAGACCGCTCGTCCGGGCCGCAAGCCGGCAATAGAGATCGGCGCGCGCCCCATCAGTTCGCCGTTCACGTAGACGCTCGCCCCCGGCGGTGCGCTCGCGACCTCGACCCGCACGCCGCCTCCGGCCGCCGCGGTTCCGTCCGCGCTCCGCGCCGCGCCCAGGCCGGATCCGGCCCAAGCATGCGACGGGCCGCGCCGCATAAATCCGGCAAGGCAGCCGACCAATACGGCCAGCAGGAAGGCTAGAACCCAAGCCGCGATCTCCGCCCGCTTCGGGGGCGGACCGGAAGAATATACGACAGGAGATGAAGTTCCGCCCGCCGCCACGATAGGATCGCCTCGAATCAATTCCCGTCGCACGGGCACGGTATCTCCGCCGGCGCCTCGAAGTCCGGAGATTCGATCTCCTGTCCCCCTTCGCCCGATATCCTGACCCGGCTTATCATGATGCCGCAATCGTAGGTCCATATCGCCAGGCGGTCCCCTTCGAGGGGGCGTTCATCTTCGAAGGCGAGCTCGCCGCCGGGCGCCCCCGCGAAGAACTTGTCAACCCTGAACGAGAGGCGCTTGCCGCGCTTTTCCGCGCGCACGTAGAACCAGTGGCGGTGGAAATTCGTCGTACGCACGGGTACGCCTCCGCCGAACGCCGCAACCTCGACGCCGTCCCGCAGGATGTACGATCCCTTGTTGCCCATGCCTCCGAACATGAAACTGTATCCCTTGTTCAGGTTTTTGCCGTCGGAGCAGATGGTCACGTTTATGTCGCGCGCGTACTCGTATTTGCCCCCGCGCTCCCCCGTCATCTTTATCCCGGCGAAGAATTCTACCGTCACGTCGCCTGAAAACTTCCTCTTGTTCCATAGCACGGCGAGCCTGTTCCGAATGCCCGACTGGTACATCGGGTAATCCAGCGGCCTCAGGGAAAAGAAAGACCAACGTGGATCGCACTGCCAGCGGTTGGTCACCTCCGCCACCGTTAAGCGTCCCGGCCGCCAGTCGGTCGGCGCCCGGTTGAATTCGTAGTCGAAGAAGTGGTTCGAGTATATCTTCGTAGCCTCGGCCTTGACCAGCACCCCGCGCGTGTAATATGCGATCTTCGTTCCATCCTGCGGGTTATTGTCCCTGTAGACCAGCGCCGGGCGGCCGTTGATCATCCCCACCAGATATCTGCCGCATCGGCGTAATGCCACGGTTGAAACATCGGGGAAATCGGCGGAAGCGATCGTCTCCCTGCACACCTCTTCGCCGGCCCGGATCAGCGCAAGCTCGCCGGACTGCGTCTGCCATCGAGCCTGTCCGCCGGGAGCGCAGGTGAACGATGCCTTCAGCACGTAGCCGTTATTTTTTCCTTGTCCGGTCTTCGATACGGACAGCGCCGCTTCGAACTTTTCCCTCAGGATCTCGCGCGTCTCCAGGACCAGTTCGACGTCGCCTGGGAACTGCGCCCTATGCCACAACAGGTCCACGGGCTCGCCGTCCACGAAGTAAGGCTCCTTGGGCGGCCACCACTCGCTGGACGGATTGGTCCATGATCTCATGCTCTCCTCGTCGCCGAATATCGCGTTGGTCGTGATCAGCGGTTCTTTTTCTTCCGGAAACTCGATCCGGAAACGCTCGAACCGCACCTCGCCGCCGCGAGGTTCCGCCTGGATCCCCACACGACCGGAGACGCGCCCGCCCCTTATCAGCGTCTCGACGACAGCTTTCCCGCCTCCTCCTGCGGCTTCGGCCCACGCCTTGAGATGGCCGCGCCGCAACGATGCGCCGATCTTCACCTGGCCTTCTGGACCCGGGGAAAACGGCGCCGAGTCTTCGGCCGACGGGCGCCCGTCCTGCCAGCGCTTGAGGACCAAGCCGGCACCCTTCCTGTCATCTCGACATACCTCGGCCGTGTAAAAGCTCGATTCGTCGCGGTAAAGCTGGACCAGTCCTCCGCTTTTCCCCTCACCGATCGTGGCCTCAACCGATACTTCCA
This sequence comes from uncultured bacterium, assembly GCA_937991785.1. Lineage (GTDB taxonomy): Bacteria > Planctomycetota > SZUA-567 > H5-PLA8 > CALKMO01 > CALKMO01. Next base: position 29,283 of record CALKMO010000277.1, read on the forward strand.
ACGCGTTCCAAGACGGGTCTCCGATTATCGCCCTGGATGGGCCTCCTCCGCCGCCCTTCCAACCGCCTCCTGCGACTCCACACGCAAGCCCGCGCTTGCCTCCGGCGCCGATAAGCCACGGTCCGCCAAGCACATCCCATCCGCGCTCCCTCAGGTCGGCCGCGCCTAGGAATCGGTCCTCTATCTCCTCGATATCCTCGATGCGCACGTCGTCTACCACCACATGCTGGCGCATCAGGGCATCCAGGCTGTTGATCTTAGCCTCCTGGCGTTTCGGATCTGCCGCCTCTTTTTCCGGCGGAGGCACGTCGGCATACACGCCGATCCCACCTCCGGCTAACCTGGGATCAGAAGCGGCGAGCACTTCGTGCCCATCTATCCTGACAGAAACCCTGCCGTAGAAAACCCTGGCTTCCACCTCGTACCACATGTCCGGCGTGAACCCGCCCTCGGACGAGGCCAACAGTTCCTGCCGCCCGTCCCTGAACAGTATCAATTCCCTGCTTCCTTTGGTTCCGCCTATGCCGGCTATCTGCCCGCCGGCGGCTCCATCTTCCTTCTGAGAAGCGCCTTTGGGCGACCATCGGAACAGGACGAAGTTCGACGGATCCTTATAAGCGAACACGATCCCCGCCGCGCCCCTTTCCGGCCCCCTGAGCGAGCATCTGTAGCGGTACTGAGACCACCACTCGGCCCCCATCACGCTAATGGCGTCCTTGCCACGGCCGAGGTAATAGAACGCATTGGCGGAGAGCAGCGGGTTCCGCAGATTGCTTGTTCGCCACGATGATTCTTCGCCCCGGGCGAGCTGCCACGTCTCCTCGCCTTCACCTTCTCTCATGAAGTCGTCGCCCACCAGTATAGGCGAGCGCTCGCTGAATTCGACCTTCGGCGATGCGTCGCCGCGCAGCACCGCGTAACCGGCCTTGCCGGCTGCCGGAGGCGGCAGCAGCAAGCTCAAAGCCACGCATCCACCTGATTGGACCGCGAGGATGTTCTTGCGCCGGCTTATGCGCACAAGCTCCCCGGGCGTATACGCGCCCTTCCACGGCATTTCATCGCCGGCCGTTCTCTTCCCCGCAGCGATGGACGCAACGTCCCGTCGAATCCCGGCCTCCACGATCCCAATGCATAGACGGCTGGAATCCCATTCCACAAACCGGTACTGTTCTTCGCTCTCCCATTCGAAACTTGCCCGGATCCGGAAGTCTCCATCGCCGGCACGATAGCCCGATATGTCCATATCCCATCGCGTACCTGTGATCTCCCGGGGTCTGCCTTCCCTGTCCGTCACAACTACAAATTTTATCGGCGGTTCGGGTTCTCTCCCCAGGATGAGATCGGCTGGGGATGCAGGTGCCGGCGTCCCTTGAAGCTGTCGGCGTTGATTGTCAACATCCGGCTTAGCTCTAGCGAGCAGAAAGGAAATAACGCCCGCACTTACCACTATCATCACGAGCAGGAGCTTGCGCATTCTATCCAAATTCCTCTCAGATGGCGCCCGCACCTAACTTCAATTCCAACAACGCGTAAAGCCCCCATCGCCCTTTCAAGCCGGTCGGCGTAAGGCCTCAGTGCATCCAACAATATATCTACCTGAAGCTTTCTGTGATGTCACATATTTTTCTCTCCGCAAGATTATGCATTGTTCCTCCCCATTTTGTGCATTCAATCCATAATCCACTTCTAAATCTATATGACACCGTTCAAAAGATTAGACCTGCCGAAAGTTGTCGGGCTTCACAAAAATTCCGATGGGTTCTAGTGGATCGAGTGCATCAACTTGAGAAATTCGAAGCAGTTGCGCGATTGTCCCGGGCTCATCCTCGATTGGACGGAATCTTTCCCTCCCGAGGCGATTCAATGCTTTCATTTTTTTGGAGATCGGCGCCGTATCGCTCGTTCCACCCCGCCTATCGGCCGGTTTGCCGGCTTTCCTGGCGCAGGCGATTCCCGCGCGTCCCCGCGACAAATGAAACTTCGTGCCAGAATGGAGGAAAATGGTTTTAGCGGCAAAATGATCTTTCGCCCGATCACACTCGCCTAATGAAGGAATCGTCTTCGATTCCAAACCGACGGCGAAGGGATTCTGTCTCACGGAGGAACCTTGCTGCATCCGCCGGGTAGCCCGCCGTCGGGCGCAGCCCGGAGATATGAGACTGGAAGAAGCGGTTCAAACTGCGCATGGCCAGTTCTCTCAGCAGCTTGGCAGCCATCGAAGCCAGCGCGACGGGGAAGCAGAGGCGGTCTGCGCCGACCAGGAAGGCGATGTCGGCCGAATCGCCGAGCAGATATCTGGATTCGCGCGCGGTTTCGCGAATCGTTGCCGTAAGTCGCCCAGCGGAGGGATGGAGGACGTCTGCGAGCCTGGATGCATAGAATCTGCGACCGCCCAGCCTGTCGAAGCGGACGGCGATCCGCTCGCCGGGGCCGGCCATATCGGCAAGTCTTCGTACCGCTATGGCCAGGCATTGCCAATTTATGTCGGCCTTATTGAGCCCTGTATTGAGGTCCGCGTTAAACTGGCGCGGCGTCCGCCAGTCGCAAGAAAATCCAAGGAAGGATATTCCGCTGGCGGCCATCGCGCCGGCAAGCTCAAGGCCTAGCGTCGCGAACTCATCCACGCCGCATATACCGTCATCTTCCGCGCCGGCGTCCGATTCGGCCAGGGCCGCGAATTTTTCGGAAGACCAGGCGCGGAAGGATACCGGGCAAAGCAGGGCCTCGAGGAATCCGCGTGCGGACGCCGGGGTCGGATCGCCGGCCGGCCGGCCGCCTTGATCATCCGTTTCGACCAGACGCTCAGGAATTCCTCGCTCCGACACGGGAGACGCGGGTTCGTCGCGGAGGGCTTTCACCGATTCCACCTCCGACGGCGCCACCACCCTTGGAAGAACGGCTTTCGCGGCCAAGAATGCGCCGACCGTTCGCAACAGCTCTTTCATGGGATCGGCCTTGGATCGGATGAAGATGCGTTTGCTGTCATCCACGGTCAGGGCCGGCGGCTGCGGCGGGGCGCGCCGAACGAAGGGGGCGAGCATCTCCCAAAGGTCCGGCAGCCCGCCTTCGGACGCTGCGCCGATCCCGGGGCTGCCGCCGATATAATCTGGAATCCTGAAGGCGCAGGCGCAGACCGCCAGAGGCCCCAGCAGCGGGCCGTAGCCTGCCTCATCGGCGCCTATCAGCAGCATCCCGAGCCTCCAGCCCAGCCCGGCGCGGCGACGCATCGTCGCCGAAACCGAACGCAGCGCCTGGCAATCGTTAGCCGATCCCCGCCATCCCGCCTCTCCAAAGAGGCTTTAGGAGATCCCAAACAGGCTCCGCCATCTTTTGCGCAAAGGCAAAGCTTCGACGTAGCGCACACTATTGTATGCGCGCGCTCCCCCTATGCGAAAGTGTAGAGCCGGATCGCCTCTTCCTCATCTTCCCTTAGACGCGGCGCGCCCCGGCAGCGCTCTGACAAGGAGCATCGTCTCGTCGCGTTCCGGCGCCTCGACCGCGTCGAACGCAACCCCGTACTCCGGCCTGCGGCTACCGTCCGGGCCGTAGAACTCTAGGCGCACCGAATGTAATCCTGGCGCCAAGTCGAAGCCGATGTAGGCGATGGCCGCGGGAAGCATCTCCCATGTTCTTGTATCGGAATCGGCGTCTACCGCGGAGGCGGCTCCGAGGAGAGCGATGCCGGAGATGGCCAGGGCGAGCGCGGGGTCCCGGCGCCAAGCGAACGCCGAGCCTAAGAGGCTGGCGAAGCCGGCTGCCGCCAATGCGTCGGCCGCCACGGGTCTTCCGTAGACCACCCCCTCTACGCGCCTGCCGCCATGGGTGGATGCCTGATAATCTAGGTCCTCAAGGAGAGGCACCTGCCGCCACTGTCCGCCATCTATCGAGACCATGCACCTGACAATATTCCGCGGCAGCGGCTCGACAGATACGATTTCCCCATATTCTCCCCACCTCGTCTTCGCGGGGCCGCGCCCCATCTCTACCAGCACTGAAAGATTCGCTCGCATGTTGACGGCCTGGTCCACGACTTCCTTCGGAAATCCGCGCTTGGCGCATATTCTCTCCGCCTCTTCGAAGGCGGCCCGCGCGGCGTCCTTTCGGCCCAGGTGCGCGAGGCATTTGCCTTCCATCAGGCGGAGGATCGGCCAGTCCGGAACTCTCTCCCACGATACGCCCTCAATGTCGGCCTCCACGGCTCTCCGGAATTCCTCCAGCGCGCCGGCATAGTCTCCGTCCGCGTACCTGAGCGACCCGAGGTACAGGCGGGCCATTACGCGCTCGTAGGGATGCCCTATGAACGGACGGGAGGCGCTGCTGGAATAAAGCGGCCTCTCCGCCCGATCTTCGCGGCCACGGGCTTCCTCGATCCGCGACACCGCCGCCGAAAGCGATGACAGGGCGGTCGGACGGTCGCCAAGGGCCATGGCGACCGATGCCATTCGCAATTCCTCCAGCGCGCGGTTCCGGTGTCTTTCCGGAGTATCGGCCAGCCTGCTCGACTGGATTCCAGCGGCCGATTCGACGTTACCCGAGTAGTAAGCGCGAACAACGCGCGAAGCGGAATTCCCGCAACCGGCCGACATCGCGGACATCCAGACCGCCGCAGCGGCGAATATCGCGGTTGAACGTCGCATCACGCTCGCCCCTCCCTTCTCTCCGGCGGCTCCGAAGGTTCGGCGCCTCCGTTGGCATCCACCGCGCGTCTATCCCCGATCCGAAACGGCTCCGGGAAATACATTCTCAAGCCCGCTATCCCAGCCAGTCGGCGCTTCCGGACGTCGGCGTCCCTGCCTCCCATCCCGCAAACGCGCCCAAACGGGCATCTGCGGCATTCGTCGGCGCCGGCGGGCGCCGGAGGGAAAAGCCCGGCTGCGATGGCGCCGAGGATGCTGCGGATGCGCTTCTTCGTTTCTTCCAGGAACGAGTCGGCCAGGTCCCCGGCGCTCAGATCGAGATGCCGGCGGCTCGGATCGGTTCCCATGAGCACAGGGCCGATATTCTTCATCCAAACGAATGCCTTCCTACCGACTCTTCCCCACGGCCTTACCTCGTATATGGCCGCCGCGCAGGGATCAAGGCCTCTCAGGCGAGCGATCAGCAGGTAAAAAGGCAACTGGAGGTGAAAGCCGGACAGCATTCCGGTTTTGCCCGGCATATCCCCGCCGGTTTTATAATCGTAAATCGCCACGGTGTTCCGCGCGGGTGGGCTTTTTAGCATAACGGCACCGCAGGCCCTCAAAGCGTCGCAACGGTCTATCCGCGCAGCGAACCACAAGTTCCCGGCCAGCTCGGAACCGAGAACCTCCGCGACGTCCCAGGGAACCGCCGCGGTCCACATGACCTCGAGCATTTTAGGAGCCATGGCTCGCTGCGAGTTCGCCGCTAGTTCTATCTCCTCGCGCACGAAATCCGCCAGCGCCCCGGAAGGGTTCTCTCGGTCCGACAGATCCAACAGCCCATCGCGGAAGACCCCTACGAACGGATCATCGCGGAAATCCAGTTCGCTCAGGGCCCTTTCCAGTTCCTCCTTCATTTCCTCGACCGCCTTCCCCGCTTCGTCCGGCGATCCTTCGAACCATCCTGCCCCCCCGGCAGCAGTCCTTTTGTCGGTGAACCTGCGCAGAACGACATGAATCAGTTTCCCGCGGTCCTTAGGAGACACATCCCATAGGATCTCCGGCTCCGCAGACAGCCCCACGACCTCTTCGAAGAAGAATCTCGCCGGGCAGGCGGCGTAAGATTCAAGGAAGGACGCCGAAACTCTCCGCGCCGGCACTCTCCGCCCGTCCTCCCCCCGCGCCACGCGGAACGCAAGTTCCATCGCCGCAGCCGCTGCGCCCGGTCCCAGGTGCCCGGTATACGGGGAAAGGTCCGCCGGATCGGATCTCCGCGCGCATACGCTCATAGCGCGCAGCATCCCACGGACTTCGCCCGCGAGCCCGGCAGCGACGGCAGCCTTCAGCGGCGAGATGTCTAAGCTTTCGATCGGGGCGCCGGATGCAATCGCCGTCCTAGCGGCCTCAGCGGCGGCTTCGAGCGCCTCGCGCGCGGAAACGACGGCCTTCGGGAAACCCCCGGCATCGCATGCACACGCCGATCCGACCTTGCCGATCGCAGGAGCAGAGGCCCGTTGATTTTCATTCCCCGCCCCGCACGACCCTCGGCGTCCGGCGACGGGCAGGAACCGTGCTAGAGATGCGACATATATGCACGGCGTGACCGGGCCGTCTCCGACTTTCCTGGGCCAGGAAAGAACGCATCCATCCGTCCCGTTAAGCGCGTGATACGCGAACAGGAACCTGCCCTCCAACGGGCGCGATATGTCGTGCGACGGGATGCCCGGAACGCCGGGTAACGGCGGAAAGAAGCGGGCCGAGTCGGCGCCGGGCAAGGCATCCTCGATTAGTCCCCCGAAGAACACGCGCCGGAACGTCAATCCGCGGGCATCGAGCCAGCCCAGCACCTGGACGCCGTCGGGATTCCAACTTTCCGGAAAATAGCGCTTTTCGGACAGGATATCTTCAACGGCATCCATGAATTCCGCGAAGTCCATGCTCCTCCGGCGCGCGGATGCCGCGTATGCGGCGGCCGCCTCGGCTACGCACTCGACTACGACATCCAGCCCCATCGTGCGGGAGTCGAGCGTTCTGGGGAAAGGAGATGCGGCCGGCCCCTCTTCTTCCGTGTCGGCCGGAGGTTTCTCTTCGGTATAGACCGGAGCTTTCGAAGCGAGTTCCTCGATGCGCCTGCGAACGCGCAGTTTTTCAAACATGCCGTAGATGCGCAGCGCGTGGTCGCGCGGTTCCACCCTCGCGCCGCCTGACATCGGCTCCAGCATGTCGCGCAGCTTCCTCATCGCATCGAGCAGGGCTTCGAGATTTTCCGGCGCGGCCTTGACTCGTTGGGCCTCCTCGCGCGTCATCTCGCCCCTTTCAACCGCCTCTTCGGCCCTCTCCGCCGCCGCGCGACGCGCATTCAGTATGCCTTCTATCGGCCGCAGCCAAGCCGATTCGAAGTCGCCGCCCCCGCGCAGGTCCGCCTCGACGGCTACCGTTCTCAGCAGCCGCGCCTTCTCCCAGTCCAACGGCACGCCGGCGGCATGGAAGTCGAACATCGGGCAGGCGGCAATTTCAAGCATGTCCTCCCGCCGGGCCCCCCGCGCCGCCGCGCGCAGGAGCGACAGCAGAGACCGCGTTACGGGCAGTCTCGCCGCCGGACGTCCGCTGCAAATGTGGAACTCGACCGCGTATTCCTCGAAAGTCTCCTCCACCAGATGCGCGTAGGTTTCGAGATCGGGAAATATGACCGCGATATCGGAGAGCGCCAAGGATGGGTCGGATTCGATCAGGGCGCATATCCGCCTGGCGATCTCGCGGACCTCTTCCCGCCTGTCTTCCGCCTCCACAAGCTCGACGCGCGCTTCCTTGGCCGGATCCGGCGAAAGCCCTGAGGGCCGGCTTGCCGCAAGTCCGGGATTGGAACCCAGCGCCCGGCCGGAGAGCCTTTCGGGCGGCCGGGCGATTCCAAAAATCGCCTCTACCTGCCGCGCGCGCGCCGAGTCGCCGCGACGCCCGCGCATCCGGGCCGGCGAAGGCGCGCCGCTCTCCGTTCCCCGCAGCGCGGCCCCCGAAGACGCGCCGCAATAGGACTGCCGCCGCCCATCGCTCGGCCGTTTCAACTTCGGCGAAGGCAGCCCGGCCTCGATCAGCGCATCTGCCATCCCGGCAACGACCTTGGCGACCGGCGAGAACAGGTCCGGCCAGTCCAGGCATATGATCGTCCGATCGGCCGACCCGGCCAGCGCGGCCACAGCGCGGGCCTGCGCCACAGTCAAGTCGTAAAACCCTTCGACGGCCAGCAGCCGCAGACCGCTAGGCAGCCACGGAGGCCTCCTGGGATTTCTGCCGGACAGCGCCAGTATCCTGTCGGCCGGGGATTCCGCTCCCATATCCCGCAGCGCGGCGCGGTACGCACGGAAGATCTGTGCCAAGAAGCGATCGGCGTCGGATCGGTGTTCGGGAGCAGGGGCTCCGCGCCTGTATTCGCGTATCTTAGCCTCCAGATCATCCGGAGATGTTATGCCCTCGTGTTCCAGCCTGTTGAAAAAATCCGCCATGCTTTTGACTGTCAGAGCATGGCCGGCGATCGGCAAGGTGACGGGCCGCCCAGATCCGCCGCTCCCTGCGACGATACCTTGGGCTTTGGCGTCCGCGTCCGATTCACGAACTAGTCCGCGGATGAGTTCGAGGACCCCGCGCATCCCGATTGCGGCCGTGTCCGGCGGACATGCCGCGTCGGCCAGCCCCTGGATAGTCCAGATGCCGGAATGGAACATGCAGCCCAAGCGCAAGGCCAGCCGCATTTCGGTGCGCAGCCGCTTCCGTTCGGTCGGCACCAGCCATAGCCACGGCGGATGGGGCATTAAGGAGGCGTCGGCGGTCAGCGCTGCCACGCGATCCAATATCGCGTCCTCGCTGCTCTCGCCTCCCCATCCGTGGGGAAACGCCAAAAGCCACTCTACATTCGGAATAGAGCGGTCCAAGTCCGGTATCCTGTGCGCCTTAGCTTCGACTGCCCGACGCTCCGTGGCGCTCGGTGCGTCCGGTCGAATCTCTCTTAAACCCTGCCTGCCGCAGCCGAAGATTATTGCGTATGGGAAATACGCCCGCCTCAATCAATAAGTCTACCCGCGAGCCGTGGCCGTTCAAGACTTGATATCGCCACGGGGAGCCGGTTGCGCTGTCTGCGGACGATAGGGAGATTTCCGCGGACTCGGGGAGGCTTTACCCCAAAGCTTCATAGTGAGCGCCCGGCGCAGGGACGCCGTTTTTCTCGATCTTTACCCCAAAAGTTTTCGGAGAGCGTCGGACGGGAAGCGACGTCTTCAGTTCAAGTATCTCCCAGGCCCCCCCTACGAGTTCGTCGCCGCGCGAATTCACATCGCAACCGGCTCTCGCCACGAGGCAGCGCAACGTTCGTAAAACGTAACAGCATCGGTGGAAATGTGCATTTTCCGGCGGCGGTTTCCGGCATGCCGCGATAAAGTAGCATTTGGCGGCGCGTTTAGTCTTTGCCACCCCCCCCGGCGAGTCGGAGGAGGATAAGTGGTGCGTTTCCTCTGCCGGTAGTGACGAAATGGCTGGGGAATTCTCCCGCCATCGCGATGAAACATTACGTAGACGTGACGGATGAAACCTTCAAAACCGCAAGGACCTGGGACTTTCCGCTGAAATCTTCCGATGGTTTCCTGACGTAAAATCCGACGTAATCGGTGCGGGAATTTCGCGGAATCGAGAGGACGAAGAAAAACCGGAGACGGACGCAAGCTCCGAGGATTCCGCTGGTTGCATCGCTTTTCCGCAAAGGTACAAAACATATAAGAAGACACATGGTGGAGACGAGCGGAGTCGAACCGCCAACCTCCTGGTTGCAAACCAGGCGCTCTTCCATTGAGCTACGTCCCCGTCGCGCGGATCTCTAATGGGAGAAATTAAGGAGGGAACTGCCTATATAAACGATCCGCGCGAATGGTGGGCCCAGGTGGATTCGAACCACCGACCTCGTCCTTATCAGGGACGCGCTCTGACCAACTGAGCTATGAGCCCTTAGAGACGTCCCGAAATAAAAAAAGCCATAGGCAGTCAGTCGTGCGGGCAATGATGCGCCGAGTAAGACGGGAGAACGGCAGATCCACAGGATCGTGCAAGTTCTCTCCGGCTCCAAGGTTATCCCCTTAGAAAGGAGGTGATCCAGCCGCAGGTTCCCCTACGGCTACCTTGTTACGACTTAGTCCCAATCACCGGTTTTACCGTGGACGCTTTCCTCCCCTTGCGGGGTTAGATGCACGTCTTCAGATACCCCCGGCTTTCGTGGCTTGACGGGCGGTGTGTACAAGGCTCAGGAACATATTCACCGCGGCGTAGCTGATCCGCGATTACTAGCGATTCCAGCTTCATGGGGGCGAGTTTCAGCCCCCAATCTGAACTGGGGTCGGTTTTTAGGGATTTGCTCCACCTTGCGGTATCGCTTCCAGCTGTACCGACCATTGTAGCACGTTTGCCGCCCAGGACGTAAGGGCCATGATGACTTGACGTCGTCCCCGCCTTCCTCCGGCTTAACACCGGCAGTCTCCCTAGAGTTCCCGGCATGACCCGATGGCAACTAGGAATAGGGGTTTCGCTCGTTAAGGGACTTAACCCGACATCTCACGACACGAGCTGACGACAGCCATGCAACACCTGTGCTGCTCGCCTTGTTTAAGGGCCATCGGCTTTCACCGACTGAACGCAGCATGTCAAGTCCTGGTAAGGTTCTTCGCGTTGCTTCGAATTGAGCAACATGCTCCACCGCTTGTGTGAGCCCCCGTCAATTCCTTTGAGTTTCAGCCTTGCGACCATACTCCCCAGGCGGGACACTTAACACTTTTGCTCCGGCAGGGAAGCCCTCGGAGGCCCCCCCACGTAGTGTCCATCGTTTAGGGCGTGGACTACCAGGGTATCTAATCCTGTTTGCTCCCCACGCTTTCGCGCCTCAGCGTCAGGAATTGGCCAGTGGGACGCCTTCGCCTCCGGCCTTCCCCCAGATATCTGAGCATTTCACCGCTACACCTGGAGTTCCTCCCACCTCTCCAATCCTCAAGCCTGATAGTATCAAACGCAATTCCCCGGATAAGCCGGGGGCTTTCACGCATGACTTATCAGACCGCCTACGCGCCCTTTAAGCCCAGTGACACCGAACAACGTTAGCCCCTTACGTATTACCGCCGCTGCTGGCACGTAATTAGCGGGGGCTTCCTTTAGGGCTAAGCTCAACACAGGATGTTATTAGCACCCCGTGATTTGTGAACCCTTGACAGGAGTTTACGACCATAAGGCCTTCCTCCTCCACGCGGCGTCGCATGGTCAGGCTTTCGCCCATTGCCAATTATTCCGAACTGCAGCCACCCGTAGGTGTCCGGCCAGTGTCTCAGTGCCGATGTGCCCGTACAGCCTCTCAGCCCGGGTACCCGTCGCAGCCTTGGTGGGCCGTTACCCCGCCAACAAGCTGGTAGGAAGCGGACCGCTCTTCAAGCGCCAGGCCTTTCGGTCCCCAACCTTTTACCTCGAACGGATGCCCGTTCGTGGTCTTATGGGGTATTAGCCCATATGTCGGTGGGTTATCCCCCTCTCGAAGGCACGTTGTCCGCTCATTACTCACCCTTTCGCCACTTTACTAGGAGAGTTGCCCCTCCGTTCTCGTGCGACTTGCATGCCTCAGCCACGCCGCCAACGTTCGTTCTGAGCCAGGATCAAACCCTTCAATTGATTAAATCAATTTCGAGGTTTGAATCGAGCCGAATGAACGTCGTTGTCAACGTTATTCGTGCTCGGTGTTCGCTGGTCGCTTTCCCGCATCTTACGATGCAGGCGCTGGACCCACATCACTACCGCGCACGGACTGACTGCCTATGAACTTTTCAAAGAACAAAGATCTGCACCGCTGAGGATCGTCAGCGGCTCCATCAGCGTTGCGTATACTACACGACTATTAATGCCTTGTCAAGGAGCCTCATTAAAATTTTTTCAAAAAAAACGGTGGCGGCCTACCAGCGCACAATATACAGTATATATTATTTCATAAAATACAACTGATAGTAGCGATCGAGATCACCGCGACCTCAGCGGCGTTGGATCGGCATCAAGGTTCAAATTAGATATCGCTCCTCTTTCCATGCTTAAGGCGGCCAAGCCTGCAACCATCGCGGCGTTGTCGGTGCATAGCTGCGGAGGAGGAAAGAAAACCTTTACTTGGGCGCTTCGGCATTCTTCGGTCAGGATCTCACGCAGGCGACGGTTGCAAGCCACTCCGCCGCCTACGGACAACGCGCCTACGCCGGTTCTCCGACATGCCTCTACAGCCCTGTCAGCCAATCCCTTGCAAGCCGCTTCCTGAAACGAAGCCGCCACATCCCGCCGCTCGGCATCCGATATTTGGGGCAGCGGACCACGCCCTGTGGAACTCCTCCGCAGGCGATAGTAGACGGCGGTCTTGAGGCCGCTAAAGCTGAAGTCCAGAGAGTCCCTCGATACCAGCGGAAGCGGGAACGACACGGCGCGCGGATTTCCTCCGGCAGCAGCGGCGGCTATCGCCGGGCCTCCTGGATATCCCAAGGACAACATGTGGGCGACCTTATCGAAGCACTCCCCTGCCGCGTCGTCCAAAGTCGCCCCGAGGATCTCCGGCGCCAGGCGGTCGCGAACGATGTATAACACTGTGTGGCCGCCAGAGACTACCAGCGCGACATGCGGAAGTTCGTCGAAGCCTGCCAGCACGGGTGCGTAGGCATGGGCGTGAAGGTGATCGGCGGCCACCAAAGGCTTACCCCATGCCAGCGCCAAGGCCTTGGCTGCGGACAGGCCGACCAACAATGCGCCCACCAGGCCTGGCCCCCGCACTACGGCGATCGCGCCGATGCTCTCCGGACCAAGGCCGGAGGCGCGGACGGCCTCCTCGATCGCGGCCGTTATTCGTTCGCAGTGCGCCCTGCTCGCCACCTCAGGCACCACTCCCCCGAACGGACGATGCAGATCATCCTGCGAGGCCACGACGGACGACAGCACGGTTCGGCCGTCCGCGACCACGGCGACGGCGGTCTCGTCGCACGATGTTTCGATCCCGAGTATGTTCATTTAAGAGAGCCCCTTCCGCCCGTTCGCGGGGAAACGGGCATCCTGCCGTCCGCTATAGCCGAGCGGATGATCTCGGCCGCCTTAGCGAGCTGTCCGTCCACGAACGGCGGCTTGACGCCACCGCCGGGCCCGCCGCCGCCCCCATGACGAGCGCCCGCTTCATTCCCGCCGTTCTCCTTGGAGCCCGGATTGTTCATCTCTATCCACATCCTATGGCGCTCGCGGAGCAGTTCCCGAGTCTCCTCGCGCGTCCTTG